>CAZSIC010000009.1:0-34242 GCA_964606845.1 uncultured Bacteroidales bacterium | reverse complement strand
ATCTATATCTTGCGTTGTTTCATTAACTGCTAACTCAATATCAGCGGCTTTTACACCGTCAATACTTACATAAGCGTCAATTTCATCATTGATGGCAGCAACTAATTCTTCAAGTGTTTCATAAGGAAAAGGCTCTTCTTCCATTGACTCAAAAATATCCTCAATGTCTTTCATATCAATACTTGCATTAACCTTAACCTTTAACATTTGAATATATCCACTAATATTTACAGGAGGGTCTTCCATATTATCAGTTTCAAATACTGCAGAAAGGCCGGCAGAAAAAATCTGGCTGTCTTCATATTTGATAGCCACATCTACACTAGCTGAAGTATTGGAGTGATCGAAGTCAACCGTAAACTCAAATGGAATTAAATAAACACTGGCATCAATTAAAGTTGGTTCTCCGGCAGCATCACCACTGGTATTAAAAGAAGCTGTCATTGAAATATCAACAACTTTAATACCATCAATAGTTAAATCAGCTTCGATATTTGTTGGCTGGTACCATGAACTATAATCATCAGTTATCTCAACATCTTCATAAGTGTTAATGGTTAACGTGGCATTATTAGATGTACTGCCTTCTGTTGGGAAATTAATAATAATTTTATCAGAAGGATTGCCAAAATCCGGTACCCACATTTGATGATCAAAATCCCAGGTATAAGTACCTACCCAAAGATCAAAATCAAAGCGGTCTTCTGCAACACCTTTTTCTTTGGATTTAGTTTTTAGATAATTAGCTGGTAAAAGATACTTTTGGATATCTTTTAACACACTTGAATAGCTTGTTGATTTTAAATCAGTAAAAGGATATGGTTTATCCGTTAGGGCATTCAAAGCTTCCATTCCGTCAGAGTTTTCCATTTCGTCCATGTAAGTAGACATGTCTGTACTTACCTGTTCTAATTCAGCTTTTGCCTCTTCAGGCGACAATGTTTCATCTTCGTCATCGCTACAAGCGAAAAATAATACAGATGCTATCATAAGCATCATCGCAAAAAGTTTTTTCATGTTTTTCATAAGAATCATAGTTTTAGTTAGTAATTATTTTATAGTAAGATGGTAAAAATTACCAAAAGGTTTCGTTTAGTATTTATTTATTTTTTGATACGTTATGCAAATTAATTTGTTTACCGAAATGCAACTTTTGTGCCAAAATTATAATTTATTTTTTTTCAAATTTAAAAAAGCGTGCCATAAAATTACATATGACACGCTTTTTAAAACATCCCAGGTTTAAAAATTAAATACCAATTAAGATCGATTGATCTTTATTAATTCATAAAGAAATCAACCACATTGCCAAATTTCTTACTTGGCACTTTAAAGAGCTCTGTGTACTTACATTTTGTGCAAGTAACAGTAGTAAATTTAACATTCTGGATATTAAACAGCTTCATCATAAAGCTGCCGGTTGTTCTTATTTCGCTCAATTCGTAAGCTCTGTTATTGCATTTTGGGCATTTATATTTATAATTTTTGTACATGATATTTTATTCAATTTTTTGATTTCATTCTTTGACTTAATTTTTCACCTAATACAAATGCCTTATCGATTAACGGTTTATCGAGCATCCAGCTCAACGACATAAAAACGGATAAATACTTATGTCCTTTTAACTCATCGTTAAACTCAGGGTTTATTTCATTGTAACCAATATGTAATAAATCTTCAGAATTTAAAAAATCCAGAATTTCCATTTGAATTTTTCCGCTGCTAAGCAACTTATGGGTTTCCATTTCGTGGTTTGACTCTACATACACTTTGTTATCAAAATTACTATTACCTGTTCTAAACCTTTGAGCATTCTTCTTAAAGCTTATTTTATCAAAAAAATTTCTTTTCCTGATTAGGAACCAATAGTTACTGTAAGCATCTACCGGAATAAATATACCGCTATAAATTCGGTATTTATCGAAATTTGCTGAATGATCAGATATAAAATATGCATTTTTAAATTCACTATTTTTGATAATAACTCTTCGGATATGGTGGCCATACTTTACATTAATAGTCTTTTCAAATACATTAATATCCCAGTTTTCCTTTTTTGCAAGTTCTCTTAAAATATCTTTTGGTAATTTTTCTTCTTCCATTTACTTAATTTTTTAATTATATAATTTCTCTTATAGTAATCAATTCGTGTATAGAAAACAACTCAATCAATTTTCTCTGTTTTTATTTTTTTAAAGAAACGTCCTGTTGAAAGTACAATTATCAGTAACACAAAGTGAATTGCGAACACAATAGCCGGATGAGGGGTAAATATTATTGCAAAATTTACCGAAGCATGAAAAAGGATTAATATCAAAACGTTTCCATTCGTTTTATTAAAAAACCAGGTGCTTAAAAAAGAAGCAATGAATGTCCAAATTACTACAGCCGGAATATTTTGTATGGTATAATTTTCGACCAATGTAAAATAACCAATATGCCAAATAGACCAAGCAATCCCTATAAATAATGATGCTTTAAAAGGATTGTATTTCATTTGCAATTTTTTAAGAGCAAAACCACGCCAGCCAACCTCCTCGCCAACTCCCGCATAAAATATAATGGAAAACAAAAACATAGGAATAAGAACGACTAAATTAATTGCAGGGAGTTCTATTTGTTCCGGGAATAATTTTATGGATATCAAAACACCTGCTAATTTCAAAACAGGGTATAATGCAATAGCTAAAATATACCAAAAAACTTTTGTTTTGGGGATATTCACAAGTCTGTCTATCGAATTAGCTCCTTTATTTACTAATACTTGTATGATAAAATATATAAAGGTAAGTGAAATAATTACTGATATAATGGGATTTTCGTAGAGTAATTGATCTATTCTATTTTGATAATATTTATCTCCATATAACAAGGCAATGATAATTATACAAAGGAGTACAGCAATAAATGGCAGATAGGATTTTATTGTAACAGGTTGTTCATTTGGCCTGTCTATTCCTGTTAAAATGATTGCAACTAAAGCAGGTGCGAAATATCCAAATTGGGTTAATAACATTTTCACTGCTCCACTTTGCTCTTTTGCTATAGACCACAACAATACTGATATTATTATTGTCAGGATACTAAAAGCAAGAAACTGAAATTTTGTAAAGAATGTTTTCATTCTATTTTTTTAATGATTAAACGAGTTAATTATTGCCAATTGTTTTCAAAATTTGTTTTCTTTTCATTGGCTATCAATTAGATTATTTTTTTTTAATTGCAAGCAATTCCTTACTACGTGGTGCAAAATGGAATTCAATTTTATCCTTTTCGTTCACCCGGTCCCACAACTCCTTATCAACCCTATATCTCACATTTTCAACAATTATGGCATAATTGGTAAAAGCATTCATTTCTTTATAAAAAGCGCTTTTTTTACCATTTGTAGAAATACCCACCGAACTTCCGGCTTCAAAATCTTCTTTGGATTCTTTTCTATCAATTGTTTTAATAAGAACATCCTTTTCTCCGGTTCTTAAATCACTCCAAAACTTTCTATTAGCAAGCCATAATATAATTACACTAACTCCAATTCCTACAGGAGTTAAATAAATCAGACTACTCTCTTCGGTTTTAATCATATTTATTATCCATGGGGCCAAAGAAAGTAAAAACATTAAAAAACTAATAACAAAGCCAACTCTTGCAGAAGCTTTTAGTTTTTTTCGATCCTGTTGCGTTAATTTTCTTTTCACAATAATGAGTTTAAAATATCATTTTATATCTAATAATATGGCAAATACATATTCTCTATTCAATCATTCATCACCAGGATTATCCTTTTCTTTTTTCAATCGGCCTGCTTCTTTTAGGGCTTTAGTAATAATCCACTCCAACTGACCATTTGTGCTACGAAATTCATCCGCAGCCCACTTCTCGAGTGCTTTCATCTTTTCTTCACTCATTCGCAACACAAATGATTTCTTCTTAGACATAATTTATTAATGATTTAAAGTTCCGGCATTAACTACAGGCCTTGCAGATTCATCAGAACAAAGAACAACCATTAAATTACTCACCATAGCTGCTTTATCATCCTGATCCATTTCAATTATTTTCTGTGTAGAAAGTTGTGCAAGAGCCATTTCCACCATACTAACAGCTCCTTCGACAATTTTATGGCGGGCTGCAACAACTGCTGTTGCTTGCTGGCGGCGTAACATTGCACTGGCAATTTCTTCTGAATAGGCAATGTAATTAATTCTTGCTTCAATAACATAAATACCAGCCATATCAAGCCGCTCAACAATTTCTTTTTCCAATTCATCATTCACTTCTTCAACACCAGAACGTAATGTTATTTCAGCATCCTCATCTTCAAAATTATCGTAAGGATATTGTCCAGCAAGTTTTCTTAAGGCAGCTTCGCTTTGCACAACAACAAAATGTTCAAACTCATCTACTTCAAATACTGCCCGAAAGGTATTCTCTACTTTCCACACTAATACTACTCCTATCTTAATCGGATTTCCAACCTTATCGTTTACTTTAATTGGTTCACTATCAAAATTTCTTGCCCGCAATGATATTTTTCTTTTGGTAAAAAAAGGATTTACCCAGAAAAATCCATTCTTTTTAGTTGTGCCCTTATACGCTCCAAACAAAACAAAAACACCCGATTCATTGGGATTAATAATAACAAACCCGATACAGAGAAAAACTCCCAGCAAAATCATTAGAATAAACCAGGGATTTCGAAGAAAAACGATACCGGCAATTCCTAAGCCGACAATTAAAATATTCACAACTAACATTGCATATCCCGATGCTGCTGCATATTCTTTTTCATGTTTCATATGATAATTATTTAATGATTAATTAATGATATCAATTTAATATCACAATAATATTAATTATTTTTTAATAAAACAAATTTTTGGCAAAAAAAAAGGGACAACACCAAATGTTATCCCTTAAAAAAAAATTTAACCTTTCACCTAAAATCCTTTACCCTGGCGAAATCAATGATTTTATTCAAAATTTTATCCGGGGCTTTCATTTTTCCTAGATTTAAAAGATTTTGAACATCCGAAAAATCTTTAAATTGAAGATCAAAAAATTTATCGGAAGGAACTTTATCTTTATTTAAATTTTCATAAAGATAGAATAGCGTAAATGTTTTTCCCATAGGCATAATTTAGTTTTTATTTGGAAACGCAAATGGGAAAACATTTATTATATCAATTCATATATTATTGATAAGTTAGACTCAAATTTTTCTCTTCGATTAATTTTCGAAGATTAATTAAAGCATATCGCATACGGCCCAAAGCAGTATTAATGCTAACATTTGTTTGTTCGGCAATATCTTTAAAACTCAACCCTACATAATGGCGAAGAATAACCACTTCCTTCTGCTCTTCGGGCAAAAAATCTACAAGTTTACGAACATCATTACGTACCTGTTCATGAATAATATTCTCCTCGATGGTTTTATCGGAAAATTTATTAGAATTAAACAAATCGGTTTCATATTCGTCGTTCGAATAAGTTTTCATTTGTTTTTCTTTCCTAAAGTAATCAATAATCAGATTATGTGATATACGAATAACCCATGAAATAAATTTCCCGTTTTCCTGATATTTTCCGGCATGTAAAGATTTAATAACCTTAATAAATGTTTCCTGAAAAATATCATTCGCCAGATGCTCATTTTTTACCATCAAAAAAATATAGGTATAAACTTTATCTTTATGGCGTTTGATTAGGGTTTCTATACTGGATTGGTTACCATCTATGAACCGTTTCACAAGCTCATGATCTGAGAATCCTGATGCTTTCAAAACTACCTCCTTTTTTATTTACATATTAAAAAGGTAAAAGTTCAATCGATAAACAATCCTCCGTATTTTTGGTTAGAAGTTCAAATTTTTTAAAGTAATTTAGCGCAATTAAATAAAAATTTTGGTTAATTCAAAACCATTTTATATTTGTTAACATTCTTTAAGTAATTTTCTTCAATTATTATGCCAGATAAAAATCAAAATATCATTATTAAAGGAGCAAAAGTTCATAATTTAAAAAATATCAGTTTAAATATACCGCGCGATCAATTTATTGTCATCACCGGTGTTTCGGGTTCAGGTAAATCATCGCTTGCTTTTGACACAATATATGCCGAAGGCCAGCGCAGATATGTAGAAAGCTTATCATCATATGCCAGGCAATTTTTAGGAAAAATTAACAAACCGGATGTTGAATTTATTCATGGAATTCCACCTGCTATTGCCATTGAACAAAAAGTAAATACACGTAACCCCCGTTCAACGGTTGGAACATCAACCGAAGTTTACGACTATTTAAAATTACTGTATGCACGAATCGGTAAAACCTATTCACCAGTATCTGGCTCCATTGTTCAGCGACATAGTACTACCGATGTGGTAAATTATCTTTTATCTTTTAATGATGGAACAAAGGCTTTGATATTATTCCCATTATTGATTCAAAACGGGAAAAAGCTGCCAAGCTATCTGGAAATGCTTTTAACCGAAGGGATGAACCGAATTGAACAACAAGATCAAATATTTAAGATTAACGAAGTAATAAAAGACCCCTCGCTTATTAATGAAAGTAAGCCCATAAATGTTATTGCCGACCGTATTGTTATCAATAATAACGAAGATTCAATAAGCCGTTTTGCAGATTCTATTCAACTGGCTTTCGACGAAGGAAGAGGCAAATGTATCATTGCTGTATACCAAAATGATGAAATTATAAAAAAAGAATTCTCCAACAATTTCGAAGCGGATGGAATCGAATTTGAAGAACCAACTGTAAATACATTTAGCTTTAACAACCCTGTTGGAGCTTGCCCGCTTTGCGAAGGGTATGGAAAAATTATAGGTATCGACGAAGACTTAGTGATACCCAATAAAAGACTTTCGGTTTATGAAGATGCTATTGCCTGCTGGAGAGGAGATAAAATGCAGGAATGGAAAAATCAACTGATATATAATGCCGATAAATTTGATTTCCCAATTCATAAACCTTTTTATGATTTATCTGATGATCAAAAACTGTTGCTTTGGACAGGAAATAAATATTTTAAAGGGCTAAACCGTTTTTTCCATTATCTGGAAGCAAAAAAATATAAAATACAGTACCGCGTTATGTTTTCCAGATATCGTGGAAAAACAACCTGTCCTAACTGCAGAGGAACACGATTAAAAAAAGAAGCATCGTATGTAAAAATCAACAATAAATCGCTACAAGATTTGGTTTTAATGCCTTTGGATGAACTCTATGCTTTTTTTAAAAATTTAAAATTAAACAATTATGAGCAGGAAGTATCAAAAAGAATTTTAATAGAAATCTATAGTCGTTTAGAATTTTTACTGAATGTAGGTTTAGCTTATTTAACCTTAAACAGATTGTCATCAACTTTATCAGGTGGAGAATCGCAACGTATTAACCTGGCAACATCGTTAGGGAGCAGCCTGGTAGGTTCGTTATATATCTTAGATGAACCAAGTATTGGGTTACATTCAAGAGACAATTACCGGCTTATAAAAGTCCTTAAACAGCTGCAAGCAATAGGGAATACAGTAATTGTTGTTGAGCATGATGAAAATATCATAAAGTCGGCAGATGAAATCATTGATATTGGTCCACTAGCCGGAAGACTGGGCGGTGAAATTATTTTTCAGGGAAATCATGCTGATATTATTAAAAGCAAGAAAAGCCTTACCGCCGATTATCTAACCGGGAAAAAATTTATAGATATTCCTAAACAACGTCGAAAATGGAATAATTACATTCAAATTACCGGTGCGCGCGAAAACAACCTTAAAAGTATTGATGTTAAATTTCCCTTGAATATTTTAACAGTAATTTCAGGAGTTAGCGGTTCAGGAAAATCAACACTTATTAAAAATATATTATACCCGGCATTAAGCAAAATAATTATGGGTACCGGCGAAAAAACGGGCAAATTCGATAAAATATCGGGTGATATAAAACAACTTAACAGCATTGAATTTGTAGACCAAAATCCTATTGGCAGATCATCGAGGTCAAATCCGGTTACATATTTAAAAGCCTACGACGAAATAAGAAAATTATATGCCGATCAACCGGTATCTAAAATTAATAATTTCAAGCCTGCTCATTACTCGTTTAACGTTGATGGCGGCAGATGTGAAGAATGTCAGGGTGAAGGTTTTATAAAAGTAGAAATGCAATTTATGGCCGATGTTACATTGATTTGTGAAAACTGCCAGGGAAAACGTTTTAAAGAGGAGGTTTTAGAAGTAAAATACCGCGATAAGAATATCTCTGATATTTTAGATATGACCGTAAATGAAGCAATTGAATTCTTTAGTGAAGGAAAAGGAACCAACGAAAAGAAAATCATAGACAAATTAACTCCACTGGCTAATGTTGGTTTAGGATATATTAAACTGGGACAACCATCAAGCACCTTAAGTGGTGGCGAAAGCCAGAGAGTTAAGCTTGCTTCTTTTTTAAGCAAAGAAAATGCAGAACAATCAATACTATTTATTTTTGACGAACCCACAACCGGATTACACTTCCACGATATTAACAAATTGCTTGATGCATTTAATGCGCTTATTAAAAGAGGGAACAGCATTTTAATTATTGAGCACAATATGGAAATCATAAAATCGGCCGACTGGGTTATAGACCTAGGCCCCGAAGGAGGTAATTATGGTGGAAAAGTAATATTTGAAGGTACTCCCGAAGAGCTAACACAAGAAAAACAATCTTATACCGGTAAATTTTTAAAAGAAAAAATAAACACAGATAGGCTTCGGGTTTATAACTAAAAAAGGCTATTTCAAAATATATTATTTGAAACAGCCTTTAGATTTTTAATAATACTAAATATTAACTTAATCTTCAGTTTCTTTTATACCAAACATTATTGCAACACATCCGCTAATTAACTCGTCAGCTTCTCCGTCGCTATATCCCACCCGGAGTGAAATAATAAGCTGCTGACTCGATTCAAGATTAAAATCCCAAATTTTTGAGTAGTTATTTTTACGATTATCGTAAAGCACATTTCTGTTAACATCAAGAACCTGAAATTCAATATTAGGTAAGGATTCTGAGCCGCATATATATATTCTGTAATTCTGTCCGGCATAAAACGTTTTATATAATTCAGCATCTTCGCCTTCAGTTAGAATTGCAGCATTGTAATTCCCATCATGAGTATAAGGCGTTAACTCTAGTTTACATACTTTTTTGGCAAAACTTTTACATTGTGAGATGCCTGTTAAAGGAATCAGAGCTAATACTGTAAGGATAATAATTGCCTGGTATAATTTTTTCATAACGGAGGATATTTTATAATGTAAAATTATTTCGTATTACTTTCACTTTTTCTTTTAGCTGGTTAAAAGTTTTCGGACTCATTTTAACCTGGGTAGTAGATTTGAGCGTAGTTACATTTGTTTCTTCGTCGGTTACGGGTTCAATAGCCGAAGAAGTTATTTCAATTTTATCATAAATACGCTTTATCTCATCTACATGTGTCATAATAGTTTTAATATCTTCATTATCGTCGTTTTCTTCCAATAATTGAACGACAGTTGATAATGTAAGTTTTTGGTCAACGATACGTTTTACAAGTTCGTTATTTTCCAAATCGGAATCGGGGGTAACTAAATTTGTGGCAATGTATAATCCTTCGACCCATCCTCCAACCAATACAATCGTTGACATGGCCTGGCGGTCATTTTCTTCGAAAAAAGAGCTGGAATTCATTATTGTTTCGGAAATAATATCCATAATAATATCCCTGTTATTGATATTTGCTTCAAGCCTTTCAATAATTTCTTCATCAATAACATTAAGAATTCCTAATCCTTCAGCCATTCTCTTAGAAGCATCCATATAATTAATGGTTGCCTGTGTTTGATCAAATAAACTGGCATAGCTTAAATCTGTTGTATAGATACCAAGGTTTAGCGCCATACTTTTATTGGTAACATACTTGCTTACATTTTCGGTTGGATTTAATAACTCTTCGTTATACTTGGCTCCGGCTTGCTTAAGAATCATGGCTGTTTCTAATGGCGATGGAAGCGAATAAAAAATCTCTTTTACGGTTTTTACATCCTGAATTAGTTTTTCATCAATTTCTAAAGAATCAATGGTAACCACTTCATCTGTATCTTTGCTTTTTTCCTTATCGGAAGCGCAGTTCGTTAATATTGCAATAACCGACACAACTGCAATAAAATAAAAGGTGCTACGAAATAATTTGATATTCATAATTTGTTGTTTTATTTATTGTTACCAATGAAAACAATTTTTAGTAAAATTAATATTTTTTTTTTAAAATCAAAATTCCAACTTCCGCATACCAGCTAATATTTAAGCCTATATACGGCATTTTTTAAGATTTGGTTATGTTAAATCTCAATAATTTTGAACTAATATAGGAAATTATAATGTCAATAACCAATAATTCTATTTGATTTATTCTAATTTTGTCACAAATATGGACTTTTCCTCTAAGCTTATCAATATTTAAAAATATGAATAACAAAGAATTAACAAAAAACTTACGATCGACAAAAACAGAAACTGTTATTACTACCCTTAAATATATTTCTACAGACGGCAATAAAGAAATTATGCCTGAAGTTATCAACCTGCTTCATCATACTACAAGTACGATTGTTAGAGATGAAATCATTAAAATACTGGAAAATTTAAAAGACCAAAATAGCACACAGGCCCTGGTTAACGCCATTAAGGATATTAAATATAAAGACGAACTTTCTGTTTTAGTTCCTGCGTGTTGGAAAAACGGATTAAATTTCGAAGAGCATATCGAAACTTTTATTGATATATTTATACAGGCAGATTTTCAACTGGCATTCGATGCTTTTACTGTGATTGACAATTTTAATAAAATTGATCCCAAAAAAGCTGAACAGAGTTTAATAAAACTGGAAAATACAATTGAAGATACTTCTGATTCGAAACGTCCGCTCTTTTACGAGTTAATGAATATTATTGAAGATAATAAGAAAAACCCTGCCAGTTAGCAGGGTTAGTGATTCTTTTATTGAATGCTCGAAAAATACTTCATGAATTGTGAACGCTCATAAACCAGCGGGTCGTCAATTTTATGGTAACTCATTTTGCCTCTGAACTCATTAATATACTCAAATCCGTTTTTTTTCATCCATGCTTCTAAATCAGCAATAATATTTTCTAACTGATCTATTCCGTTTTTATACAGCGTTGAACAAACCTGCACTGCAGTCGCTCCTGCAAGGATTTGCTTAATAACGGCTTTCCCGTCGTGTACTCCGGTAGAAGCTGCAATATCAATTCTGGATATTTTCGAAGAAACAATCCCAACCCAGCGAAGTGAATTCCTGATATCGGAAGGAGAACTAAATACTTCGGCAGAAACAAATTTCATCTGATCGATATCAATATCGGGTGCATAAAAACGGTTAAATAAAACTACGCCGGGAACATGCAATTTCTGAATAAATCCAACCAAATTTGAGAAATGTGATCCCAACTTAAAAGCAAATGGTATGGTTAATATTTTCTTCAACTTATCAGCCAGGTCAAAATATATGCTCTCATATTTTTCTCCCGGAGCATTTCTGTCATTAGGCAAAACAAAAACATTTACTTCCAGTGCATCGGCTCCTGCTTGCTCAATCTTTTTTGCAAAATCAACCCAATCTTTTGCCGAAACACAATTAATACTGGCTATTACCGGAATCTTTACTTCAGCTTTTGCTTTACGAATTAATTCCAGATATTCCTGAACGGTATTATTTTTAGTGTAATATTTTACATAATCTAAAGCTTCTGGCGAATCTGAAGTATCGGCCAGATATCCGGCCTCGTAATTAATCTGTTCTTCGAAAAGAGATTTTAAAACTACGGCACCTGCCCCTTTTTTCTCTATTTCTTTGATTTTATCTACTGAACTTGTTAATCCTGAGCTGCCAACAATCACAGGATTTTTTAATTTTAAACCTAAATAAGTGGTTTCAAGTCGACTCATAGTTGAAAATGTTTTATTTAATAAATTTAATAATTTCTGGGCCCAAACAGAAGACTACCAATTCGCACCATTGTAGAACCCTCTTCAACGGCAATTTTATAGTCATTTGACATTCCCATTGAAATCTCAGTAAAATCTTCTTTCTGACTAAAAAATTGTTTTTTTAACTCATTAAAGATATGAACTAATTCTTTAAATTCATTACGAATTAATTCTGTATTTTCGGTAAAAGTAGCCATACCCATTATACCTCTTACATTAACATACTCTAAATCATTAAATTCGGGTGATGATAAAAAATCTTCGGCTTCATTTAGGTCTAATCCGAATTTTGTTTCTTCTTTAGCAATATGAAATTGCAAAAGACAGTCAATTTTTCTTTTATTTTTCCGGCCCTCTTTATCAATAACTTTCAATAATTTAAATTTATCTACTCCATGAATCATTGATACAAATGGGGCTATATATTTAACCTTATTGCTCTGCAAATGCCCAATCATGTGCCATTCAATATCTTTAGGCAGTGCTTCGTATTTTTGAACCAGTTCCTGTGCTTTATTTTCGCCAAAAATTTTATATCCCGAATTATATGCATCAAGGATGGTTTCAACCGGTTTTGTTTTAGTAACTGCTATCAGTTTAACATGTGATGGAATTTCTTTTTCCACAAAGTGCTGAATATTATCTTTAATACTCATTTTTAAAAATTTATATCAATTCAAAATTACTGCTCAAAATTAAGAAAAAAAGTAATGCTTAAAAAGAACAACCATAAATGAAAGACACAAAAAAAGGAGAGCATCTATTCGGCTCTCCTTAAATAATAATTTCTTAAAATTAATCCAATTTATGAATTACCAACCCGCTTCTTAATTTAGGCTCAAACCATGTGGTTTTAGGCGGCATAATATTTCCCGAATCGGCAATATTAATTAACTGCTGCATTGAAACTGAATATAAAGCAAATGCAACTTTCATATCTCCGCCATCAACTCTTTTTTTCAATTCACCTAAACCTCTGATACCACCAACAAAATCGATTCTTTTAGATGTTCTTAAATCTTTAATATCAAGGATCGGTTCAAGTACATGTTTAGATAAAATAGTTACATCCAGCACACCAATTGGGTCATTATCATCATAAGTACCGTCTTTTGCTGTTAATTTATACCATTCGCCGGCAAGATACATGCTAAATTCATGTAACTTTGTTGGTTTATAAATCTCTGAGCCAACTTTTTCAATTTCGAATGCAGTTTTTAGCTTTTCGATAAACTCATCTTCTGACAAACCATTTAAATCCTTAACCACACGATTGTAATCGATAATATTTAGCTGGTTATCAGGAAAATGAACAGCCATAAAGAAATTGTATTCTTCATTCCCCGTGTGATTAGGATTTTGCTCTTTTTTCTCCAAACCAATGCGGGCTGCAGCTGCTGTTCTATGGTGCCCATCAGCAACATAAGTATAAGGAACTTTGGTTGCAAACAACTCTTCTATCTTCTTATTAGTTTCAGCATCGTTAATAGCCCAGAAATGATGGCCAAAACCATCTTCTGCAACAAAATCGTAATCAGCTCCCTGATTTTTTACTACATTTTCAACAATACGATCAATTTCAGGAACTGCTTTATAAGAAAAGAATACAGGTTCGATATTTGCATTTGTGTATCTTGTTAACACCATTCTGTCTTCTTCTTTTTCAGGACGAGTTAACTCATGCTTTTTTATAATCCCTTGATTATAATCTTCGCAGGCAGCAGCGCCAACCAAACCGTATTGAGTTCTGCCATCCATGGTTTGTGCATAGATATAATATTTAGGTTCATCTTCCTGCACTAACCATCCTTTTTCCTGAAACTTCTTAAAATTTTCAACAGCCTTATTATAAACTGTTTCAGAGTGAACGTCAGTTCCTTCAGGACAATCAATTTCGGCACGTGTGATGTGTAATAAAGAATTTTCTTTTCCCTCGGCCATTTGAGCTGCCTCTTCACTATTCATCACATCATAAGGCAATGATGCTAAGTCTTTTACTATATCTCCGGGTGGCCTTAATCCCTTAAAAGGTTTTATTATCGCCATTTTTTTTTATTATTATTTTGATTAATGATTTTTAATATAATGATTCAATTTTTCAATGATGCAATGTTTCAATGATGCAATGATACAATGATGCAATGAAACAATGTTTTACAAATTAGTTAACTTTAAATGTTTCGTTACCGTTTTCAATAAAGTCTACAATTTGTTCAGCACCTGCTTTACCTGCATTAATATTAGCTTCGGCTGTTTGTGCACCCATTTTTTTAGGTGTAAAGAAATATCTGCCTTCGTATTTGGCTTCAATTTCATCTTTACAGTCGGGAGCGATATCCGAAACATATTTAAAATCGTCTCTTTCGGCAAAAACTTTTAGCAACTCATCTTCGTTTATCACTTCTTTTCGTGCAGTGTTTACCAATGTTGCATTTTTAGGCATTTTGCTTAATAAATCGTAACCAATTGATTTTTTAGTTTTATCGTTAGCAGGAATATGTAAAGAAACATACTGGCATGTTGAGTATAATTCTTCAACAGAATTTAAAGGCTTAATACCGTCTTTTTCCATTTTTGCTTTATCAACAAACGGATCGAAAGCATAAATTTCCATGCCAAATCCTTTGGCAATTTCGGCAACATATTTACCTACATTTCCATAAGCATGGATACCCAATTTTTTACCACGAAGCTCTGTTCCTGGTTTACCATTGTAATTACCACGAGCGATAGAAACCATCATTCCAAGCGCTAATTCTGCTACTGCATTTGAATTTTGGCCGGGTGTATTCATCGCTACAATATTTTTTGCAGTACAGGCTTCAAGGTCAAGATTATCATATCCTGCTCCTGCCCTGATTACAATTTTAAGATTTTTAGCGGCATCAATTACTTCCTTTGTTACTTTATCGCTTCGAACGATTAAAGCGTCAACATCTTCTACAGCTTTTAACAGGTCTGCTTTATCGGTATATTTTTCGAGAAGTACCAGTTCGTATCCGGCTTTGTCTAAAACTTCTTTTATTTGTGTTACTGCTGCCGGAGCAAAGGGTTTTTCGGTTGCAACAAGTACTTTTTTCATATCGTTAAGTTTTTTTATAGTTAATAAAAAGACTCAAAGCAGTTAAGCCCTGAGTCTGTAATTATCAAAAAATAATTAAGCGTTTTTAGCTTCGAAATCTTTCATTGCTTTTACCAAAGCATTTACATCTTCCATAGTAGAAGCATTGTAAGTAGATGCTCTGAAACCACCAACAGAACGGTGTCCTTTAATGCCAACACAGTTTCTTTCACCGGCAAAAACAATAAAATCAGCTTCAAGGTTTTTATACTCATCTTTCATTACAAAAACAATATTCATTTTTGAGCGGTCTTCTTTAGCCACCGGACAAACAAACATATTGCTTTCGTCTATTGTTTTATAAAGAAGGTCTGCTCTTTCATTAGCCAGCTTATGCATTGCTTTAACTCCACCCATAGTTTTTACCCATTTCAAAGTTTCACGAACAGCAAAAATGTTTACTACCGGCGGTGTATTAAACATAGAACCTTTATCCATGTGTGTTTTGTATTGAAGCATGGTAGGAATCTTACGATCAGCTACTACTTTCTCAAGCATATCATCTCTGATAATCACAAAAGTAACACCGGCAGGCCCAAGATTTTTCTGAGCGCCACCGTAAATCATTGCATATTTTGAAACATCCACCGGACGGCTTAAAAAGTCTGAAGACATATCGGCAAATAAAGGAAGTCCTCCAAAATCATAATCTTCAAAAATTTCTGTACCACGAATTGTATTGTTAGTGGTTATGTGCACATAATCAGCATCTTTTGGAACGGCATATCCTTTTGGAATATAAGTAAAATCTTTATCTTCGGATGATTCTTCAACCACCTCACCCCAAAGTTTAGCTTCTTTGATAGCTTTGGCTGACCATGTTCCGGTATTTAAATAAAAAGCATTTGATTTTAAAAAGTTATATGGAATCATGGCAAATTGTAAACTTGCACCACCACCTAAAAATAGAACAGAATATCCTTCTGGGATACTAAGCACTTCTTTCATTAAATCAACCGTTTCATCCATTACAGCTTGAAATTCCTTACTTCGGTGAGAAACTTCAAGAATAGATTGTCCAAGGCCATTAAAATCAAGAATAGCGTCTGATGTATTCTTTAATAATGGATCTGATAATTTACACGGTCCGGCGTTAAAAATATGCTTTCTCATAATGTATTGTTTTTAAATTTGTTAACTATTTTTTGAATTTGATTGCAAGATGCAAAAAAATTTTAAATTTTTTAGCGTTATTTTATATGATGTTCAACACCTTTTTATAAAACCATTCGCCAAAAGGGATGATAAAATTAATAATAAACCATCGATTTTAAAACTCTAATCGCTAAAATTCTTTTGTTCAACCAGGTAACCATTTTTAAAAAGCGGAATTACACTTGTAATATCAATTTTAAAACAATAATCGATAATACTACCCAACCCCAAACGTGTTAGTCTTTGATACTGGTAAATGGTTTTTATATAATTTAAAATATCTTTATTTGCCAAAGACCATAAATCCATAGATGCCAATGCAGCATCACAATTGGTTGTAAATTGTTTGGTGGTTAATAGTTTTTCCGATAATGCTCCGGCAAAAATTGCATCCTCGGAGCAAAAATTACCCTGCCATCCTGAACATAATAAAATAACATCTTGGTTTTTATTTTTAATATAATTTGTAACAGCAGTTAAATTTAGAAATGAAGCAATAACGACCTGTAAGCCTTTTTTTGCAGCATTAATCGTATTTGTTCCGTTTGTTGAACTATATACCAGAGTTTTTCCTTTCATATTTTCTTTGGTAAAAACATAGGGTGAATTATTAAAATCGGCAAAATCAACTTTTACACCATTTCGTTCTGCAGCAACTAAAAAACCTTTTTCTTTATAAGTTTTAGCTTCATCCAAATTTTTTGCAGGTATTAACTTATGCAACCCATTTTTAAACATTGTGGTAATTATAGTAGTAGCTCGCAAGATATCAATAACTACAACCACTTTATTTTCAATATCATATTTGTTTATTAATTCGGGAGTAAAACACACTTCGACGGTTCTCATAGTTTTTATTTTTATAACTACATATGATAAGCAATTATTATGATATTACCAAAAAAACAATAAAAAACCCTGCTCGAAAGCAGGGTAAAAAAAGTAAAATATATTTTAATGATTTTATTATTTACTTATGAAATGGCGGTTTAGCCACTTTTGCTTTTAACTTTTTATTTCGAACTTGAATAAAAATCTCAGTATCGGCTTTCCAAAAACCCTTTTTAAGGTATGCCATTCCAATTCCTTTTTTAATCACAGGCGACATGGTTCCTGAAGTTACTTCACCAATTTTGTTTCCTTCGGCATCAACAACTTTATAATGCTGGCGTGGAATTCCACGATCTTCCATAATAAAACCTTTTAAGCGTTTTTCAACGCCTTCTTCTTTTTGTTTTTGCCATTTTTCGCGATCGATAAAATCGTTACCATCCACAAATTTGGTAATCCAGCCCAGGCCTCCTTCAATAGCAGATGTGGTATCATCAATATCGTTACCATATAAGCAGAATCCTGATTCCAATCTAAGCGTATCGCGTGCACCCAAACCGATAGGTTTTACTCCAAACTCTTCGCCGGCTTCAAAAACAGCTTTCCATAGCTTTTCAGCATCTTCGTTGGCAACATAAATTTCGCAACCGCCTGCTCCGGTATATCCTGTTGTTGAAAATATTACATCCTTAATACCTGCAAAATCTAATTTTTTAAAGGTATAAAACTCCATATCTTCTACATTTTCCGAAGTGAGTTTTTGCATGGCTTTTAAAGCTAATGGACCTTGTACGGCAAGCTGTGCAATTTCGTCGGAAGCGTTATAAACTTCTTTCCCAACTTCGAGCCCCATTTCCTTAGCTTGTTTTGTTACCCAAGCCCAGTCTTTTTCAATATTTGCGGCATTAACTACAAGAAGGTAGGTTTCTTTGTCGAACATATAAACCAGTAAGTCATCAACAATACCGCCTTTCCCGTTGGGTAAACATGTATACTGGACCTTACCTTCGTATAAATCGGCAACATTATTTGATGTAATTTTTTGTACCATATCGAATGCTTTTGGCCCTTTTACCCAAAACTCACCCATGTGTGAAACATCAAAAACACCCACCTTTTCGCGAACGGTTATATGCTCATCATTAATTCCTGAATACTCTATAGGCATATTATATCCGGCAAATGGAAGCATTTTTGCTCCCAGCTCAATATGAAATTTTGTAAATGCTGTATTTTTCATTGTATATGTGTTGTTATAATTATTAAATAAATTTTTCTTTGAACACAAAGCTAAAAAAAAATCATTAGAATATTAACCAAATATTAAAAAGCAAAAAGGATGATTATAAATTTATAACCATCCTTTGAAAAGAAATTACTTTGCTTTAATTATTTACTTAATACCTTGAACTCAACGCGCCGGTTTTGTGCCCTGCCCTCTTCGGTATTATTATCGGCTACAGGTTCGGTAAATGAGTACCCTTTATATTCAAGTCTGCCAGAATCTACTCCCTGGTTTACCAAATAATCGACAACACTTTTTGCCCGTGCTTCAGAAAGTCTCTGATTTGCACGATACGAGCCAACATTATCGGTATGCCCGGAAATTTCTAAACGAATACCCGGATTTTCTTTTAACAATGTTGCTACTCGTTCTAATTCATCTGTTGACTCATCTTTTAAAGTTGCCTTATTGGTTTCGAAGAAAATATTTTTAAGTACCATTTTTGCACCCACATCAATCCTGTCGAGTTGGAAATTAGCTTGCACCTTGCTGTCAACAACTTGTTTTTCTGACAAATTTACAATAGTTACATAAAACAAATAATCTTTGGCGGTAACTTCAACACCATAATCTTTTTTCTTAGGAATCTTCACTTTATAAGTACCCGAGGAATCAGAAAGTCCGGTAGCAATTACCTGGCTTTGTTCAGTATCAATTACTTCAACTTTAGCCTGAATAGGAGTGCCCTGTTTTGAATCGGTAATCATACCAACCATAAACAAGGCGGTATCAACTTTTAATTCTTGTGGTGTGATATAAAATAAATCATCAATTGGTTTGTAATCCCAGGCCAGGTGGATATCATCAGTAGTTATTCTTAACTCTTTCTCTTCGCCCAGGAATATTATTTTATAAAGATCAAAGCCTCCATTTCCATTTTCCCGGACAGCTGAATAATAAGCTTGTTTATTATTTTCTTCCATCTTAAAAAACAAATCATCATTAGGAGTATTAATGGGATAACCCATATTCTCAGGGAATGTCCACATATTATCAGCATCGCGTTCCATAACAAATACATCGAAACCGCCCATTGAGTTATGGCCCTGCGAACTAAAATAAACTTTATCTTCTTTAGGGTGCCAATAAACACCTTCTTCATCATAAGGTGTATTAATGGCTGCCCCTAAATTTATGGGCTCTGACCATTTCCCTTTTTCATTCAGCTTACTGTAAAATAAATCCATTCCGCCTATCGTTCCCTCCTGGTTCGAGACAAAAATCATTTCAGTTTCATCAGGACTTAAAGCTACAGTTGTTTCTTTATTTTTTGATGATACTTTCCCTTTTAATGTTTTGGGTGATTTCCATTTATCATTTTTTAATTCGCTAATGAGAATTTCTCCTCCCTTTTTTTTACCGTTGTATAAATAAATTTCATTTCCATCTTTAGAAAATAGCAAAACAGATTCATTATTTTTGGATTCAAGCTTATTTTCGAGCAATTTTGGTTTTCTCCAAAGTTCGCCGGCTTGTTCTGAGAAGAATACATTCTCCATAAATTTATTATCTGCATCTAACCGTTTATTCTTCTTGTCTGTTTCACGTCGTGAAGTAAAATACAACAAGTCTTGAGAAGGATGCAATACCGGGTTGTAATCGTCATATTCTGAATTCACCCTCGAACCAAGGTTGTTGATAATAATACGTACCGGATTATTTACCAGCTCTTTGCCGTGCTTACACTCTTTAATGTATTTATCGATATTTACATCAAGGTCTTCGAGTTCTTTAACAGAAAATGAACTATAATAAGCCTTATAATTATCAATGGCCTGGTCAAAATTTAAATTCAAATGATAAGCCCTTGCCAGCATAAAATGAATATCGTCTGTTACATTTTCATTTTTAAGATAAGCTTTCTCCAAAAAATCTGAAGCTTTATAAAACTCGTTGGTAGCAAGATAACAAACTCCAATTTTATAATTTAGTTTTGCACAGTCGGTATTATACTTATGAGCTCTTAAATAATGCTTTAAGGCATCAGGATAGGTCCCCAGTCCGGCAGAAAAAAGTTTTTCTCCTGCTTTTACTTCTTTCCAGGCATCTTTAAAACCAACATCTTTTATTTCAATTCTGAAATCTTTCTTTTTAATTTTTACATTTTCCTGAGCTAAAATAAGCAGGCTTGTTTGTGTTACAAGTATTAATGATAATATAGCGTATCTTAATATTTTCATTTTTTTAAATATTTATTATTCACATTCGGTGATATATTTTTCAGCTTCTTCGATTCCCAGTTCTTTAGCTTTCTTCCAATCGCTACAGGCACTTTCAAACCTACCCAAAAACTCTTTGGCATAACCTCTATGCATATATGCTTCGCCATATTCGCCATCAAGTTCGATAGCTTTATCTAAATCATCAACAGCGCCGAGATAATTTTCCAATTTTATTTTGGCAAGAGCAGCGTTATTATAACCAGGAGCATAATCCTTTTTTATTTCAACTACTTTAGAAAAATCATTTAAGGCCTTTTCATACTCAGCCATCAAAAAATAAGCATTTCCTCTGTTATTATAAGCAGTATAAAATACAGGATCTTTTTTTATTGCTTTAGTATAATCTTCTATGGCTCCCTGGAAATCTCCGGTTTTTATTCTGCACGATGCCCTGTTATCGTATGCGCTAACAATAGATGAATCGTAAGATAAAGCCTGGTTATAATCATGAATAGCACCATGATAATCTCCAAGCATCTTTTTTGTACTTGCCCTTTCGTTTAAAGCATAAGCAAAATCATATCTTTTATCAATTGACATGGTAAAATCGATCAATGCACTATTATAATCCTGCAATTTAAAACTCATTATCCCTCTAAAATAATAAACTTCAGGTAGTGTAAAACCTTTTTGAATAGCACGGGTAAAATCGGTTAAAGCATCCTGATAACTATTCATCAAAAGTCTGAGATAACCTCTAACATAAAAAGCTTCGGCAGCATCTTCATCGGCCTCAATGGCTCTCATTACATCGTCCAGGGCTAAATCATACTCCTTATTTAAAATTTTTATTTTAGCCCTCTCTGCATAAGGTAATGCAAATTCGGAAAGAATAAATAAACTTTCATCAAATTTAGCATGTGCTTCTGTGTATTTTGCTTCAGCCGCAAGCCTAACTCCTTCGTTATAAATCAAATGCGATTTTTTTTCCAACTCTTTTAAAGTTTGTTCCTCCTGTGCAGTTGCACTTACCAATAAAGCAAATGAACAGATAAAAAGAATGGTTTTTTTCATATTTATAGAGTTATATTTCTTATAATTTAAACGATAAAATATATAATAGGTTTTACTGGTATAGTTTTAAAACTTTATTTGATGATTATTTTTTGATTTTAAGATACAAAACATTTACTTGAAATGTAAAGTAAAAATAAAAATTTTAATTTCGAAAGACTAAAATCTATTTATTAATTTTATAAATTGTAAAAGTTTAATTAATTGTAATAAATAATACAGAAAGAAATGAAAGACAAGGATAAGTTAATCAACCTTTCCTATTTAAAATCCATTAGTGATGGGAACGATGATTTTATTCTTGAATTAATAGATATGTTTTTTGAACAGGTACCAGAATATCAAAAAAAGCTACAGCTATTTTACAAAGAGGAAGACTGGGATAATTTAGCAAGAATAGCCCATAAGGCAAAATCTGCAATTCTTATGGTTGGAATGGATAAACTTGCTGCTGATCTTAAAAAATTAGAAGAAAATGCTAAAGTTGAAAAAAATATTCATGAATATCAGGAAATAATTGCTAAATTTGTAAGTGAAAGTAAACTTGCGATTAATGAATTAAAATTGATTCGTAATAAGTTAAATTAAAATATTAACCATAAAACCGGAATCTATGTTAAAAAACGAAACCAAAAATGGCGTTGAGATATTATCTTTTGACAATGTTAATAAATTAAATATCTTAATTGCACAGACTCTTAAAGAAGAGGTCGCTCAATATTTAGCAAAAGCAAATACAAAGCTAATTTTGGATCTTGATGGAATTGAATATGTGGACAGTTCTGGTTTTGGTGCATTACTTTCAATTCTGAGGAATGCTAAAAACAATGATAGCCAGTTTAAAATTTGTAATGTATCATCCGATGTAATGGAGCTGGTAAAACTGCTTCAATTGCATAATGTTTTTGATATTTGCGATAATGTTGATGAATGCTTAAAAACATTTGAATAACAAAAAGCCCGGTACAGCCGGGCTTTTTTGTTAATTGTTAAATACTAATCCTTTGTCATTTTTATCAACCACAATCTGCTTATCCTTATTTATTTTATTGGCAATAATTTGCTTCGACAGTTCATTCAGAACTTCCTTTTGAATAATTCTTTTTACCGGCCTTGCTCCGTAATGTGGGTCAAAGCCTGCTTTACCAATCCAATTTACAGCTTCATCGGTTATTTCTATTGAAATACCTTGGGTCTTTAACATATTCTGAATAATATTAAATTGTAACTGAACAATGTCTCTAATTTCTTTTTCGGTAAGGGGTGCAAACATTACAATCTCATCGACACGATTAATAAATTCGGGCCTTATCGATTGCTTCAAAACACCAAGCATATTTTGCTTTGTCTCTTCCAGAATTTCTTCCCTGTTTGTATCATTTAACTTAGAAATATCTTCTTGAATAATATGAGATCCCACATTGGAGGTCATAATAATAATGGTATTCTTGAAATTTACCAACCTCCCTTTATTATCCGTTAATCGTCCATCATCAAGTACTTGTAACAATATATTGAAAACATCGGGATGTGCTTTTTCAATTTCATCCAGCAATATTACTGAATATGGTTTTCTTCGGACGGCTTCGGTTAATTGCCCTCCTTCATCGTAACCAACATAACCTGGAGGTGCTCCTACCAAACGGGAAACAGAATGTCTTTCCTGATACTCTGACATATCAATGCGAGTCATCATATTTTCATCGTCGAATAAAAAATCTGCTAAAGCTTTTGCCAGCTCAGTTTTACCCACACCTGTTGTTCCTAAAAATATAAACGAACCGATAGGCTTTTTAG
Source organism: uncultured Bacteroidales bacterium (assembly GCA_964606845.1). Taxonomy (GTDB): domain Bacteria; phylum Bacteroidota; class Bacteroidia; order Bacteroidales; family UBA12077; genus UBA12077. The sequence goes on along the minus strand of CAZSIC010000009.1, from coordinate 10,758 downwards.
CATCTTGCAATCCAGCCCTACTTCGTCTAACGGCATCTGAAACCGCAGCAATAGCCTCATTCTGCCCTACAACCCTTTTATGTAACTCATCTTCGAGTTTCAATAATTTTTCTTTTTCGCTCTGCAGCATTCTGCTAACAGGGATGCCCGTCCACTTTGCAACAATTTCTGCAATATCATCACTTTCAACTTCCTCTTTTATCATTGCTGTTTCGCTCTGAAGCTGAATAAGTTCTTCTTTTAGCTTCTCAACTTTCGCATTGGCTTCTTTTATTTTGCCATATCTGATTTCAGCCACACGTCCATATTCTCCATCACGCTCTGCTTGTTCTGCTTCAAGTTTAAATTGGTCAATCAACTCTTTATTTTTTTGTATTTGATCGATGATTGATTTTTCGTTTTCCCATTTCGAGCGCATCTGGTTTCGTTCATCAGATAAATTAGCAATAATTTCGCTCAGCTCATTCACTTTCTTTTTGTCGCCTTCACGTTTTATAGCTTCGCGCTCAATTTCCAACTGTTTGATTTTACGTTCAATTTCGTCAATACTTTCGGGCACTGAATTCATTTCCAAACGCAACTTCGAAGCAGCCTCGTCAATCAAGTCAATAGCTTTATCGGGGAGAAAACGATCAGAAATATATCGTTGCGAAAGCTCTACTGCAGAAATTAGAGCATCATCTTTAATACGAACTTTATGGTGCGTTTCATAACGATCTTTTAATCCTCGCAAGATTGAAATAGCACTTAATGTATCAGGTTCGTTAATCATTACTTTCTGGAACCGGCGTTCGAGCGCTTTATCATTTTCAAAATATTTCTGATACTCGTTTAAAGTAGTTGCACCAATGGCTCTAAGATCTCCTTTTGCCAGAGCCGGTTTTAAAATATTGGCTGCATCCATGGCTCCTTCACTCTTTCCTGCTCCAACGAGTGTATGTATCTCATCGATAAACATCAATATTTCTCCATCTGAAGCAACTACTTCTTTAACTACTGATTTTAACCGCTCTTCAAACTCACCTTTATATTTTGCTCCGGCGATCAATGCACCCATATCCAACGCATAAATTTGTTTGTTTTTTAGATTCTCGGGCACATCGCCATTTAAAATTCTATGTGCAATCCCTTCAGCAATGGCAGTTTTACCAACTCCAGGTTCACCAATTAAAATAGGATTATTTTTTGTACGGCGCGAGAGTATTTGTAATACCCGGCGAATCTCATCATCACGCCCAATTACCGGATCCAATTTTCCAGCCCGCGCCTGTTCAATTAAGTTAATCGCAAACCGATTAAGCGAATTGTAAGTATCTTCTGCTGTTTGGCTATCTACTTTTGAGCCTTTACGTAAATCCTGTATTGCGTTTTTTAAATCTTTATCGTTAATGCCATTATCTTTCATCAACTGGGCAACAGCATCACCTGATTTCAATATTCCCAATAAAATATGTTCTACCGAAACAAATTGATCGCCCATTTCTTTAGAAAAATTTGTGGCTTTTTGTAACGATTGATTTGCTTCTTTTGAAAGATAAGGCTCGCCACCTGAAACCTTTGGATACGATTCAACAATCTTATCTAAAACCTTTTCAAAATTAACAGGATTAACATTTAACTTTTTAAGTAAAAAATTTGATAAATTCTCACCCTGTGATAAGATACCTTTTAGCAAATGCCCATTTTCGATGGCCTGATGCTGATATCCCTGGGCAATTGTAAATGCCTGCTGAATGGCTTCTTGTGATTTTATGGTAAATTGATCAAGTTTCATATATATATTTCTCCTTTTTATTATTTATTTTTATTTTGATGCAACAAAAGAATTGCCATTGTTTTAAAACTGCCTTTTTGTCTTTAATTTGCTGGTAAATAAAGATAAAATGACGTGTTTTATTTAAATCTTATGTTATAATCTATAATTTGGATAAAAAAATTGTTTAATTTACTTTTAAAACGTTTATTACATTCAAAGAGTAGATAATGAATTACCACCTGCTAAATATGGATATCATCGATCATCAAGACAATTCGTTTATTATTGAAATAAAGCTGGATAATGAGCATAGCAGGATTCGGTTCTCGCCAACAGATAAATCGATAATTTATCTAAATAAAAATAAACTAACGTCTTTTTTAAAGTTGCGTGAATTTCAATTACGTAAAATTCTACATAACAAAAGGCCTGAAAGTTTTTATAAAGGTTTCAGCTTAAAGTTTGTTCTTACGGATAGTTTGCCGGATCCGCATTTTTATGACCGGACAAAAATTACCATTTTAGATAATCGGCATAACAAACACCTGATAACTAAAAGCGATAAAAAAACAAAAAATATTCCCGAGCTTTTTACCGATGGCTCATTTAATCACCAAAAGCAGACCGGTGGATTTGCAATTCTGATAAAAGAGAAACCTTCTGAATACAAAATCTTGCAAGTCCAAACCAAAAGGAAAGGAAACAATTTAATTGAACTTTTAGCGGTTATAAAAGGGCTGGAATTTTTAAAATATCATAGTAAACTAAGAATTATTACCGACAGTCAATATGTAATTAAAGGAATAAGTGAGTGGCTTCCGGTATGGAAAATTAATGATTTTTATACAGCCAATGGAACGCGTGCAAAAAATATAACTGATTGGAAAAAAGTTGACCGGTTAATTTCGGGAAAATATATAGAATTTGAATGGGTAAAATCTCATGCCGATCATTTTGAAAATACCATTTGCGATATAAAAGCGAAATCAATAACAAAAAATAATCATAATGAAGAAAGTTAATAAAAAACCTACACCACTAATTTATCCTGTACCCGCTGCAATGGTAAGTTGCGGAATAAGCGAAGATGAATACAATATTATTACGATTGCATGGACGGGTACTGTTTGCTCGGTTCCACCGATGTGTTATATCTCGATACGAAAAGAAAGGCATTCCTATGATATCGTAAAACGTACTAAAGAATTTGTTTTTAACTATTCTACTAAAGATATGGCTTATGAAGCTGATTGGTGTGGGCGAAAATCTGGGAAAGACCATCAAAAATTTAAGGAACTGAAATTAACTCCCTGCGAATCCGTTAAAATCAAAACTCCGGTAATAGCTGAGTCGCCAATAAACCTTGAATGTAAAGTTAAAGACATTATTCCGTTGGGTTCGCATGATATGTTTATTGCAGAGATTGTTAATATTCAAGTTGGCGAGCAATATGTTAATCCAACTAATGGAACTATAAACATGCAACACCAGGAGTTAATGGCTTATTCTCATGGGAAGTATGTTCAGTTAGGTGAAATTATTGAACAAGCAGGCTTTTCCATAAAAAAATAAACAATAATTCTATTATCTTTGTTTTTCATTTCAAAGTTAAAATGATATAGAAATTGTCTGTATGCAATATTTTCTAAGGATTATCATATTTTTGATTTTATTTTTTGGTTCTAAACCAATTTTATTGTCGCAGGAAAATATTACCCAGACTATAAGAGGCCATGTAGTTGATAAAGAAACTCAAACACCCTTGCCAGGAGTAAATTTTGTTATTTTAAATACCCAACCACAAAAAGGCACTATTAGCGATGAAAATGGAAATTTTCGTTTCGACAATGTTAGCGTTGGACGAATATCGTTACAAGCAAGCTATGTTGGTTATCAAACAAATGTAATTGATAATATTTATCTAAATTCAGCAAAAGAAACCATTCTTAAAATTGAGTTGGAAGAATCGGTTACAGCCATTGAAGAAGTTGTTGTTAAAGCAAATAACCGGAAAGATCAGCCCATAAACAAAATGGCTACCATAAGTGCCCGTTCTTTCACAGTTGAAGAAACCAGTCGTTATCCGGGAAGCTATGGCGACCCGGCACGAATGGCCGCCAACTATGCAGGCGTTATGTCTGTTCGCGACAATAGAAATGATATAATCATCCGAGGAAACTCATCTACAGGTTTATTATGGCAACTGGATGGTGTTGAAATTCCTAACCCCAACCATTTTGCTGCATCCGGAACTACTGGCGGGCCGATTACTATTTTAAATAATAACCTGTTAACCAATTCTGATTTTTTAACCGGAGCCTTTCCGGCCGAATATGGTAATGCGCTGGCAGGTGTTTTTGATCTTAGAATGAGAACCGGCAATAACGAAAAAAGAGAATACTGGGCTGAGTTTGGATACAATGGGCTAGAATTTGGCGCAGAAGGCCCCTTTTCAAAAAACTCAAATGCCTCGTATTTATTTACATACAGATATTCATTGGTTGATATTATTGATTTACTGGGTGCCGAAGTAGAAACCACAAAATACCAGGATTTAACTTTAAAACTAAATTTTCCAACAAAAAACGGGCGGCTCAGCTTTTTTGGAATTGGAGGAACAAGTTATATTGAGATGTTTGACTCCAATGACGAGCGTGAAGATTGGAGTTTTGAAAGTTGGGGTGAAGATATTAGCAATGGCTCCGATATTGGAGCTACGGCTCTTTCATACTTACACTTTTTTAGCACCAAAACAAGGTTACATACTGCAATTTCAGCATATGGTTCTCATGTTAAGACACAAATCGATACTTTTAGCATAAACCACTCTCAACCATACCGATGGGCAGGTGAAAAATCACAAGAAATAAAATTAAGTTTAAGATCCGAATTAAATAGCAAATTAAGTGCTAAGAATACTTTTAGTGCCGGCATAAAAATAGACCGTTTTTTTGTTGATCTGGCCGATAGCAGCATGGTCGACGGACAGTTTAGAGTAGATACTGATATAAGCGATGCTTTTAACTTGTATCAGGGTTTTGCTCAAATAAAACATAAGTTTACCGATGATATTGAACTATACATGGGTGTTCATTCGCAATTGTTAGACCTAAATAATTCATTTGCCATAGAACCACGTCTTGGTTTTAACTGGGGAATTAATGATAAAAATGCAATTAATTTTGGCTACGGATTACACAGCCAAACACAACTTAGAGTGGTTTATTACACACAAACAGAATTAAATGATGGCTCCATAGCTTATACCAACAAGGATTTAGATTTTTCTAAGAGCAGTCAGATAATTGCAGGATGGGACCATTTATTTAACGAAAATCTTAGATTAAAAATAGAAACTTATTATCAGTTTTTATATGATATCCCTGTAAAACCAACACATCCACAATATTCTGTTTTAAATTATGGGGCCGAATATTTTATCGAAAGAGTGGATAGCCTAACCAATGAGGGTACAGGTAAAAATTACGGGATTGAACTTACGCTGGAGCGATTTTTAAAAAACAGATTTTATTATTTAATAACTGCTTCGCTTTACGAATCAAAATATAAAGGGTATGATGGCATTGAAAGAAATACTGCCTTTAATGGCAATTTTGCGATAAATATCTTAGGTGGATATGAAATACCCATAAGAAAATACAACGCTTTAACAATCGGATTAAGAACTACATATTCCGGAGGGAGACCATATGTTCCATACAATGTAACAGAAACCGTTTTGCAAGGGACAGAAGTGTTAAAGTGGAACGAAGCTTATACAATTAGCCAGAAAGATTATTTTAGGCTAAGCTTACGAATTGGTTTTAAAAGAAATAAACCTAAGTTTAGTGTTGAATACAGTATGGATTTACAGTACAGAACAAATTATACAAGCATTTACGATCACAGAATTGACCCCTTAACGGGTGAAATCTATCATAATGATAAGATGGGATTATATCCTATGGCCAATTGGAGAATCCATTTTTAGATCATCAATCAAAGACAAACTGTACTCAAAATTTTAATAATTGATGAAAATTCTATTAATAAATACACCACGCTCGCCCCACAATATGATTTTGGAATCGGCTCCAGAGGAGGCGAAACACTTTATACATAAAAAACTCATTGGGCCACCATTAGGATTATTAACAGTTGCAAAGGCAGTTGAAGAATATTATGATGTAACTGTTTTTGATACCAAAGGCGAGTATGATTTAAATCCTGACACAACCCCTCCTTTAAATGAGCTGGTTTTAAATTTACTGAAAAAACATAACCCTGATATTGTCGGGACAACAACTATTGCCTCTGAATTTTATTATGCTTTGGAAATTTTACAAACAACAAAATCATTCAATCCTGATATATTAACCGTTGCCGGAGGTTTGCACACGACCCTTTCTCCTATGGATTTTAATCATCCTGCTGTTGATATGATTTTACCCGGCCAATCGGCACATACTTTTCGGCAAGTTGTTGAAGCAAAAGAAAAGGGCTCAAATTACGACCATATTCCAGGTGCTGTGATCAATAAAAACGGAGTATTAACAACTTCAAAAGTTAAAAAAGATAATATTGATTCGGCCGGTAAAAATTTTTTAATGCCCAACAGAAACCACTTAGATAGATGGAAGGAGACTTATAAAGTAGGAAATAATCCCTATCCATCTACTTATCTTTTTACATCGTTAGGATGTCCTTACAAATGTACATTCTGTTCTATCTGGTGCCAGTTTAACGGAAAATATTTACAAAGAGAGGTAGAAAGTATTATCGAAGAATTAAAGCAAACCGAAGAATATCCAGTAGTTCGCTTTGCCGATGCAAATACCATTGTCAATACAAAATTTATTGATCAATTGTTTGACAGGATTAATGAGGAAGGTATAAAAAAAGCCTATGTAATGGATATAAGGACAGATGCTGCCGTTCAAAATCCACAGTTAATTGAGAAACTTGCAAAAAACGGGCTTAAAGTAGTGATTTGTGGTTTTGAATCGTTCCGTGAAGAGGAACTCAAAAGATACAATAAAAGTGCAGATGCAAAATTAATACATAAAGCCATCGATATTTTTCACCAAAATGGAATTATGCTGCGAGGCAATTATGTGATACCCAATGATTATGACGAATCAGATTTTGAGGCATTATCCGAATATACTTCATCACACAAAGTGACTTATGCCGGGTATACCATTTTAACACCTATGCCTGGCACTACTTTTTATGAAGAGGTAAAAGACCAGATTATTGATTTTGATTTATCAAAATATAACTTTTTTAACAGCGTGCTCAAAACAAAACTTCCCCTCGAAAAATTTTACGAAAACGTAGGCAAAATGTGGCTTATAAAAAAGGGAACCGATGTAATTTAATTTTTAAATAATTGAAATTTGTTTTTTGGTATTTACATTCTCCTAATTTTTATTAACTTAGCTTAACACTAAAAAAGGAGGTAAATTATGAAACGACAATTTTCAATGATCAGTATTCTAACATTATTTTTTGTATTGGTACTTAGTTTTAACGGATGGGCCAATAAAACTTCTGTAGAAATTACAGCTCCCGAAAAAGCCACTAAAGGTTCCGAGATTACTATCAAAATTGAAGTCAGCCATTTTGGAAACTCAAGAGGACATCATACCGACTGGGTCGTAGTAAAAATTAATGGCGAGGAATACAAAAAATGGGAATATAATAAAGACGCTTTACCCGAAGATTCAAACTTTAATTTAGAATTTACAATTACTGCTGAAGAAGATATTGAAGTTATAGCCGAAGGAAATTGCAATAAACACGGCTCAAAAGGAAAAGATAAAGTTAAAATAGTTGTTGAATAAAACCTATGTACTATGTTTTTAGGAATCAATATTATTTTATGGCTAGGTGTAATCAATCTTTTTTTAATACTTTTTCAATTATTAAGTGGATTACACGTGATAAAGGTTAGATTTAAAATCCATAAAACCTTTGGCATTATTTTATTCTTCACAGCATTTATTCATGGAATTTATGCATTAGTTATCAATTATATTTAATAATCTTTAAAAACTCAGAGTTATGAAATTACTAAAATTAATGTTTGCAGGACTGCTTATATTAAGTTTTACTGCCACAAAAGCACAAAAAATTAACATTGTTGAAGGCGATTTAAGCTTTTTAAAAGGAGAATCGGTTGTAAATTTAGAATATGATTACTCAGATATGAGTGTGGGTAAATTTGAAAATGAAGATGATTACATTGCCAAGAAAAAAGCAGAATACAATGAAAAAGAACCAGGCAGAGGCGACAAGTGGGAAGAAAGCTGGTACGATGATCGAGGCACTCGATTCCAACCGATGTTCGAAGAACTGTTAAATAAATATACCGGTAAAAGAGGAATTGCTTTTAGTCAACATGAGGATAATGCTAAATATACATTAGAACTTCATACAACTTTTACCGAACCCGGATTCAATATATATATTACGCGAAAAAATGCTGAAATAAATGTAGTTGTAACATTTTATGAAACTGCTAATCCGGACAATGTTCTTTGTAAAATAGATATGAGAAGATGCCCGGGAAAATCAATGGGTATGGATGATTACGATACCGGAGGAAGAATTAAAGAAGCATATGCTAAATGTGGCAAAGAGTTAGGTAAACTAATCGCTAAAAAAGCCAAATAATCGTAAGTGTATTAAGATTGTTTAAAAAAGGAATTCAATAATGGATTCCTTTTTTTAAATCTTATCAATAGATTTAATCACATAATCACCCTCAACAAACCTTGCTATTTTGGATAAATCCTTACCGGCTCCGCATTCATAAAATACTGAAACATTTTTTTTTAATAATTCTTGCATGGTTTTATACCAGTTGATTTTTTCGGTAAGGTTAAATACCAGTTCCCTCCTAATATCAGAGGCATCTATAATTTCTCTTTGATTATATGTTGAAAGTACCGGAGCTCTTGGATTATAAATTATAATTCCGGAAACAAATTTGCTAAATCGATCTTTGAAAGGTGTAAGATATTTTGAATGATAGGGTGTATCAACGGTCAATTCAGATACAGAAAAGGCGCCTTCAAGCGCTGCTATTTTTAGAAACTTATGAATGTCTTTTTTCAAACCGGCTAACACGATGGATCTGTCATTATTGATATTAATAATTTCTACATCTAAATTAGTGCTTGTTATCAGCGCTGCAATATCAGAAAAAGTAAGACCAATAACAGCCCCCATCCCAAACTTTTTGCTTACACTTAATTCATTAACCAACTGATAAGCATTAGCAATAATTTTTAATCCATCTTCAAATTCAATTGATTCACTGGCATATAAAGATGCATAAATCCCCATGCTGTAGCCAGCAACATAATCGGGTTTAATCTTTTTTTTAATTAACAAATCGCTAAATGCACAACTAAAGATATATGCAATAATTTGCGAAAAGAATTCATCTTTTTGATAAGCATTTGCATTGTAATCAAAATCCGGCAAATCAATATGTAAAATATCAGATGCTCGATTTAAATAATGACTCAAATAGAAATTGTTTTTTTCTAAAACATCTACCTCTTTATTGTTGAACGAAGTAATAAAAGCAGGAAAAATAAATGCAGTTTTGTTATTCATATTTAAGAGGTGGTTAAAACAACTTTAAACAAAACATATTCGGTTGTTTCGGAAAAATCGGCAATTATATCTTCAATCTTATTTTCTTTAAGCAAAGTTTCAAGTTTTCCAGAAAAATGAATTTCAAATTCCTGCTCAGTAGTAAAAATAATTTCTACATCTTTCCAATCGTATTGGTTGATATTAAAAGCTTTGTAAAATGCTTCTTTGAAACAAAAGCCTTTTAAAAAGGCCTGTTTGCCAAACAAAGAAAAATTTTCGATCTCTTTGCTTGAAAATAGGTCATACACTAAATCTGATAACTTCCCATTATCAAAATAATGTTTGTTAAAGCGTTCAGGCTCTTCAATATCAATTCCACAACCAAAAATCATCAGATACCAAAAAAACTATTCAATGTTTAAGATATTATTTTCATGTTTAATAATAAGCACTTGCATATCAATAAGTTCTCCGATAGTTTTTACAGGATTTTTAACGGCAAATTTACCAATGGTTTTTAATTCGATATTTAGGTTGTATTTCTTTTTAAAAATCTCGATAAGTTCCAAAAACATCAAAGAATCACCGTCAAGATCGCCAATTATATTTGAATCTTCAGAAATTTCATCTTTATCAATCTCACATTCTTCAGCAAAAAATTCTAAAACTATTTCTTTTACTTCGTTGCGCGTATTTTCAGTTACTTTAGCCATTTCAAAAATTTATTTATTATTCAGTTATTAACTTATTTACTTCATCTCTAGTCAGTTCTTGCCAATCAGGATTCTCAAATTTATTCCCATGCTGCTCAAAAAACACTTTAAAAAAAGTTTCTTTATTAAATGATAATTTTGTTTTTTTATCGGGTGTACGCTCAATAAAAATAAGCTCTTTGGGTTGAATTCCAAATTCTTTACAAATCTCACCCGCTAATTTTGTATTCCATTCAGTTACAGGCGTACCCGGATTTTTTTCATAAAGGTCTGTAACAATAACAATGGTATTTTCTGGTTTACGAACGATTTTTAAACCGCAAATTGATGGAAGATCCCACATTCCTTTAAAATGATACTCCCTGTCAATAAACTGTCCATTTTCAGAATCCATAATTATTATTGATTTTTAAGATACCAATTTATTTTTCACTTTTTTACCAAAACTCACTTTTGAAAGGTCTTGTCGACGTTTTCTATAGGTACCGTCTTCAATTTCTCGAGAAACGACATTTTTAAGGAGTTTAAACATCTTTTCTTCCTGGGTTTCATCCTTATAGAAAGCATCCCATGCATATTGATAAAGCTCCTGCAACCTCTCTGCTGACATATGTTTTGGATGATAAACCACTTCTCCTGCATTATAATCGTTCCAATCGTAATTAAAAATACGTTTTT
>CAZSIC010000008.1:12616-54998 GCA_964606845.1 uncultured Bacteroidales bacterium | reverse complement strand
ATTATTTGATAGCTGTGCCATATCAACTGCTGATGGAAAAAAGCCTTTTAAAAAAAAGGCGTTTTTGTGGTTAATGGTTTCAGTAATTTTCTCTGATCCATTCCCGAAAAAAATCATTTGCTGACTTTGCAAAATCTCTTGATATGATTCATCATCAATAATTTCGGCTTTTACTTCACGCATAAATTCACTGCCAGCATTAAAAAAAGCAGAATAAACTTCCATTCTTCGTGCATCAATCATTGGTACTAAAAGTGATTGATTAAAATTTGGGATAGAAATTTCTCCATGATGAACTTTGTTTATTAAACCTTGAGCCATCGATTGCAGGGTATTAACAGCTATTAGAGGTAGATTTTTGGCATAACAAAGTCCCTTGACTGTTGAAACACCGATTCTTAGCCCCGTGTAAGATCCAGGGCCTTTACTAACGGCAACTGCATCCAAATCATTAAAAGTCAGGTTTAACTCTTTTAATAAATCATCTATAAAAACGGTAAGGTATTTAGCGTGTGATTTTTCATCGCTTGTTTCTTTATACCCTCTTATATTAAAGTTTTCCGAAACTGCAACAGAGCAAACCTGCGTAGATGTTTCAATATTTAAAATCAAAGCCATAAAACCAATAAATACATTATTTTTAAATCTTAATTGCCGAACAATTCTTCTTTTTTAACAACCTCCACCTTAATACCATCTTTTAACTTTCTGGAAATAGCACTATATGGAGCTACTACTATGGCATCCTCCAGCGCTATTCCTTCAACAATTTCAATATCCCGGTTATCCTGTATTCCTGTTTTTACCGTTTTCATAATAGCTGTACCTTCAGAAACAACAAAAACAATTTCTTTAAACTCATCGCTTGTGCTTTCATCAGCAAATTCTGAAGTATCTGTACGTGTGGTAACGGCCTGAATTGGAATGGTTAAAATATTAGGTTTTGTATTGGTTTGAATATCAACCGAAGCCGACATTCCCGGCCTGAAAGGATTAGGATTGTTAGGTTTGATAAGATGGTTATATGAGTTTTTCAGCAACAAAACTTTCACTTCAAAGCTGGTAACCTGGTCTGTTGCCATACCCGAAACATTGGCCGAGTTGGCCATTTCGGTAACAACCCCTTTAAACTTTTCGCCCAAATAAGCATCAATTTCAATAATAGCAGTATCATTTAATTTTACCTTAACAATGTCATTTTCATTCACATCCACTTTTACTTCCATGCGGCTTAAATCTGCTATTCGTAACATTTCAGTACCAGCCATTTGCATGGTGCCAACTACACGCTCTCCAATTTCAATATTTAGCATAGAAACGGTTCCATCCATGGGAGCATATATCGTTGTTTTTCTTAGATTTTCTCTCGTTTCGGACAATGTTGCTTCAGCACTTTGAACGGAGAACTTAGATGACTCTAATGATTTTTGTGCAGCGGCTAATTCTGCTTCAACCATTTCAAACAACGAAAGGGCTGACTCATAATCAGCCTGAGAGATTGTTTCCTCCTCCCAAAGTACTTTTGAGCGTTCAAATGCATTTTTTGTTTGTTTATACTTTGCCTCTATTTGTTTTAAAAAGGCTTGTGCATTGGCATAATTTGCTTTTGCAGAATTTACAGAAGCTTCTGAACGGTCTACTGCAGACAAATAAATGTCGGGCTTAATTTTTAATAATAAATCACCTTTTTTTACTTTATCGCCCTCCTGAATTTTTAATTCAACAATCTCGCCCGAAACATCAGGAGATATTTTTACTTCCGTTTCCGGTTGTATTTTCCCACTTGCCGTTACTGTTTCTGTAATCGTTCTTATTACAGGATTTTCGGAACTTACTTTTATAGTTACCTCTCCACCAAACCATCCGGATTTTTTACCAATGATTGCAAAAACAATTAGAACAATTGCGGCAATAAGCAAATATTTTAATAATCGGTTACTTTTCATAAAATTGCATTATATGAATTAAAACATTATTATTGCAATAAGCAGTAAAGTTAATCTTTTCATGCAAATAAAAGACCAAATTTATAAAATCTATGAATTAATCAGGTGACAAAAAAATCATAAATATTATATTATGTTGAATATCCATAATTATTTGTTGTTAAATGGTCACTTTTTTCAGAAACCTTATTAAATTAGTAGAGTATAATATTAAATCTATATTTTATTAATCGATTGATAAAAGCATGCCTCTTTTCAAAAGATTCTTTAATTCAGTAATTAAGCTTTTCGGACACAAACGCAAAATTGTGAGTCTTCTGCTTACCCAAACCATCATTGTAATTACAATTACTATTTTGGCCATTGGCTATTTCTGGATATATAAAGAATATTCGAGCTTTAAAAGAATTAATGAAAGAATCCAAAAGAATCATATCGAAAAACACAAAGAGTTGTTAAAGAACGAAACGCTAAAAGCAGTCGATTATGTGTATTTTAAAATAAAAGAAACCGAAGCCAAACAAAAGGAACGATTAAAAAGCCGGGTTTATATGGCCTTATCCATTGCTGAAAGTATTTACAATCAAAACAAAAGCACCAAAACAAAAAGTGAAATTAAACAAATGATTAAGGAAGTTTTGCGCCCAATACGTTTTGATAATGGAAGAGGCTATATTTTTATTGGCAACCTAGATGGTTACGATGTCCTTTTTCCGGTAGCTCCCAAATACGAAGGACAATATCTTTATGACCTACAAGACGACATGGGAAACTATGTTATGCGTGATGAGTTAAATGTTGTAAATAATCAAGGCGAGGGCTTTGTCACGGGATACTGGAAACGTCCGGGAGCAGATGATGAAATGACACAAAAAAAATTATCTTTTGTTAAGCTTTTTGAACCTTTAGACTGGTACTTTGGCACAGGCGAATATATCGAAGATTTTGAAAAAGAAGTACAAAAAGAAGTGCTGGAGAGAATTTCAAAAATTCGCTTCGGAAAAGAAGGATATATTTTTGTAAATACTTACGATGGCGATGCATTAATAACTGATGGCAGAATTGTTACGAAAGATATAAACCTTTGGGATTACAAAGACCCCAATGGAGTTAAAGTAATTCAGGAAGAGCGGAAAGTTTCTAAAAATCCCGATGGAGGATTTATCTATTATTCCTGGAAAAAGCTTTCATCTGACGAAATTGTCCCTAAAATGTCTTTTGTAAAAGGAATTCCCGAATGGCAATGGATGATAGGCGCAGGAGTTTATTTTGAAGATATTAACCCAATACTGGCCGAAAAAAAAGCACAACTTAAACAAACAATACAAAAAAATATACTTACAATCGTTATCATTTTTGGGGCTGTATTTACTTTCTTGTTCGTTTTTACTTATTTCATGTCCAAAAAAGCAAAAGACGATGTAAATTCTTTTTTAAACTTTTTTAAAAATGCCTCTCATAACCTGGAAGAAATGGATGAATCTAAACTCGATTTTTATGAGTTTAAAACCATTGCCCAGTCGGCAAATAAAATGATTATCGAGATCAAAAAATCTCAAGAGAAAAAAAGAGAAGAAGAAGCATTATTTGAAAGGCTTTTTGAAAGTGCACCTGAGGCCATTGCCCTTATTGGGAATAATAAAAAAATTGTTAAAGTAAATACCGCTTTTACTAAGTTATTTGGGTATAGTAAAGAAGAATTAATCAATCAAAACGTTGATGATTTCATTGTTCCTGAAGAGTTAAAAGAACAAGCTAAAAATTATTACCAAAGAATTATTAAAGGATTAGATATTGAAGCCGAAGAAATAAGAATTAGAAACGACCAATCGAAAGTTTTTGTGTCCATTCTTGCTACACCTATTACTTTCAGTAAAGGACAATTAGGAGTGTATGTTATTTACAGGGATATTACCCAACAAAAAGAAACGGAAAGAATATTACACGAAGCAAAAATAAAAGCTGAAGAATCTGACCGGTTAAAATCGGCATTCTTAACCAACATGTCGCATGAAGTAAGAACACCCATGAATGCCATAACAGGTTTTTCAAACCTTATTTTAAATCGCAACCTCTCTGAAAAAGATAAAACAGACTATCTCAATATTATTAATAAAAGCAGTAACAACTTACTGGAAATAATTGATAATATTATCGATGTATCAAAACTTGAAGCCGAAAATTTAGTGGTAAATAAAGTAAAATCTAATATTAACACGATACTTGACGAATTATACATTGATTTTCATAAACTGAAGAAAGAGCGCAAACTAAACCAGGTTGATTTGATATTAAGAAAAGATATTAGAACAAATGATCTTGAAATTATTACCGACCCTAAACGATTTAAACAAATATTTACAAATCTTCTGGATAATGCTTTTAAATTTATCGAAAAGGGTAAAGTTGAATTTGGTTACACCCTCGATAATAATAATCTTTTATGTTTTGTTAAAGACACCGGCATTGGTATTTCCAGAGAGCATACAAAATATATATTCGAACCATTCAGACAGGCCGACAATTCTTCAACCCGTAAATTTGGTGGAACCGGAATAGGGTTAACACTTACCAAAAAGCTGGTTGAATTACTGGGAGGAAAAATACATGTCGAAGCAGAAAAAAACAAAGGAGCCGATTTCTATTTCAACATACCATTCGAACTTCCCAAAAAAGAGGTTGTAACAAAGACAAACCTCCCTCATAATATAAACTGGGAAAATAAAAATATTCTTATTGCAGAAGATGTGGAAACCAATTATCAATTTTTAAAAACGCTCTTAGCAAAAACACATGCTACCGTTTCGTGGGCCAGAAATGGCCAGGAACTCATTGAAATGGTTGAAAAAGATACCCATTACGACCTTATTTTAATGGATATTCAAATGCCAAAAGTAAACGGCCATAAAGCATTTAAACATCTACAAAATAAAGGTTTTAAGATACCCGTAATTGCACAAACGGCCTATGCCATGGAAAATGAAATAAATGAAATTAAAAACCTGGGTTATAACGATTATATCATTAAACCCATAGAAATAAATAAGTTATTCGAAAAAATGACCAAGTTTCTTGACTAATACGCCATGGCAGAAAAAATAATGTACATTGAGGGTGTTGGGGATGTAAAATTCCGGAAGAATAAACGATCAAAGAATATCAGCATATCAATGCGCCCCGGTAGAGGTGTTTTGGTTACTTTCCCTTTTTTTGTTAGTTATCATTCTGCAAAAAAAATAGCCGAACAAAAAAAAGAGTGGATAAAAACCCATTGGCCAAAAATTGAAGCGCTGGAAAATAAGTCAACAGTATTTACTGAAAATACTACATTTAAAACCAGAACACGGCAGCTAAAAATAAGGAAGCACAATAAAGAGACTATTAAAACAACAGTTACCGAACATTTAATTGAGATTGAATATCCTGATGGAGAAAACATTTATTCATCACAAATTCAAGAAGCCATCAAAAAATCCATCATCAAAGTATTACGTTTTGAAGCCAAAGAATACCTGCCCGAAAGGGTAAAATACCTGGCTCAAAAATATAATTTTAACTACCGTAACATTTATATAAAAAATAACAAAACCCTTTGGGGAAGCTGCTCTGGAGTTAACAATATTAACTTAAACTTACATCTTGTTCGTTTACCCGACCACCTGATTGATTATATCATCATACACGAACTTTGTCATACACAGGAAAAAAATCATGGTAAAAAATTTTGGAATTTAATGGATTCAATACTGGGAAATGCTAAATCATTATCCAAAGAACTCAAAAAATATTCCATTGGTATTTATTAGTCATCGTCAAATCACATTTAATCTACATTAATTTGATTTTTATAAAAATGAGAGACAACGCTCATTATTAACATTTTTATTAAAAATTATTTAATAAAATTTTTGTAAATTGCATACAAATGTTTCAAGTATGCGATATGCTTTTCTTATTTTATTTTCGTTAAGTTATTTTCAAATTGGGGCGCAAATCAATGTTGAGGATACATTAAAAAACACTCTAAAGTCTTCTTTACATGATACCCTCAAAATCGATATCCTTAATCAAAATATAACAAATTACGCATCAGTGGATCCGGGTACTGCTATGCTATACTCAGACAGCACAATAAAACTTTGTGAAAAAATTAATGATACGTTGAGATTGGCTCATTCTATTACCAGAAAAGGAATAACACACTTTTATCTTGGTGATTATAATGGAGCTCTAGACAATTACTTTTTGTCGATCTCAATAAAAGAGAATATGGGAAAAGTAGAATTAATGTGGCCAGAATATAACAATATTGGACTGGTTCTGCGAAATATTGAGCAAAATCGAAAGGCCTTGCAATATTTTAAACTGGCACTAAAAAGCATTGAAAAAAAAGAAAATAAATCCTTTGAGGCTACGATCTGGAATAATATAGGCATAAGCCACAGGGGTCTTAAACAGTATGAAGCTGCAAAAACTGCCTATGAAAAAGCTCTTGCTATTGCTACTGAAAAAGGAGAACAACAAACAATGGCTTATGTTTTAAATAATCTTGGAAATGTATACAGAGATTTAGGTTTTTATGATGAATCAATATATTATCACCAGAAATCTCTTGAAATAAATAAAAAATTTGGTAATAGTTATGAGCAAGCGAATGTTCTCAATAACATTGCAATAAGCTACTTAAATATAAATAAATTAAAAAAATCTGAGCAAAGCATTTTAGAGGCTAATAAAATAATTAAGTCTATTGGTTCTATCTTCCTTCTAATCAACAATCTCTCAATTCAATCTAACTTGTATACCGAGAAAAAACAGTATAAACCTGCTGTCAAAACACTACAAAAAACCATTGAACTTAAAGACAGCCTTACCAATGTTAATAGAGAGAAGCAGTTTGATCAGCTAAAAGCTATTACGGAAGCCGAAAAAAAACTGCAAGAATTCGAATTGCTAAAAAAAATAAATGAAATACAAAATGAGAAGATAAGACAGGGAAAAATGATTCAATTTCTTGCAGGACTAATCATACTGATTGTCCTTTCATTCTTGTTGTTTTATATACGCAGTAATAAGACTACCAAGAAACTGAACAAATCATTAATTGAACGGAATTATAAAATTGAAACACTCAACAAAGAGTTAAAAACAATCAACGAAGAGCTTCATGCTCAGCGTGACAACCTGGAAGAAGCTCTTAATAATTTACAAAAAACCCAAACCCAGCTTATTCAATCAGAAAAGATGGCTTCCTTAGGGTTGCTTGCTGCTGGTGTAGCTCATGAAATTAATAACCCTTTAAATTTCATTCAAGGAGGTATTGATGTCATTGATGATTATGTAAAAACGAATATGGCTGAACATACAAAGGAATTATCGCCATTAATTGAAATAGTCAATACAGGAGTCTTAAGAGCCACGAAAATAGCATCAAGCTTAAGCCATTACAGTAGCCAGGACAATTTTGTTCACGAAAACTGTGATATCCATTCAATAATAGATAACTGCTTACATATATTAAACCATAAAACCATTCATAAAATTGACATTAATAAAAACTATACATCAAAACCCTTCTCATATAAGTGTAATGAAGGTAGAATGCATCAGGCAATATTAAATATTCTGTCGAATGCAATAGATTCCATCAAGGCAAAAGGTGCAATAAATATTTCGACTCAATTGTCCAATAATTTTTTTGAGATAATAATATCCGATACCGGATGTGGAATACCCAATAAAGACATAACAAAGATAACGGACCCTTTTTTCACAACAAAAGGTCCGGATGAATCTTCTGGTTTAGGTTTAGCCATGACCCAAAATATTATTAAGCAGCAAAAAGGTTTTCTTGAATTTGAATCTGAATTAGGAAAAGGAACCACTGTAGTGATTAAGTTGCCTGTTAAATAATGGCACTAACCTGATTCTACAACTTAAGTATTATTGAATAAAAGATTAGGAAAATTCAGGTAATGCAAGATTGTATTCCAAAGAACTCAAAAAATATTCTATTAACATTTATTAGCAATCTGCCAATCGCATTTAATTTATTTACATTAATTTGATTTTTTCATAAAAAAATGTAAGTTTAACGGTTATTTCCTAATCTGTCGATTCAAATGAAGATAAACGCAAAAATGCTGCTATATATTCTGTCCACTACAATAGTAATTTTTATTGCAGCCATAGGATATATCACCATTAAATCACAACAACTGGCTTTAACCGAAGCACAAAATGTTGCACAAATCACTGCAAAAGAATATGCGAATATTATAAAAAGTGAACTGTCATCTGATTTTAAAGCCGTAAAAACGCTGGCTCAGGCAGGGCAGGCTTATCACACGCTGCCCTGGAATGAGTGGAACAATGTTTTTCTTGAGCAACAACGAAATGTTATTCTCGAAAACTCACACTTTTTGGCTGTAGCAACCAGCTGGGAGCTGCAATATATTAATCCCGAATGGGATAAACCTTATGGCCGGTACCTTAACGGATGGGTTAGAGAACAAGATGGAAATATTCAGCAACTGGAAGCAGAACTGAATACTGACGGAGATATATTTACAAGTAATTATTATAAAATGAAATCATCGGGTAAACCTATGATTATAGACCCCGAACTTTATAATTATTCTGATAACGAAGAAGATCAATACTTAAACTCTAACATTTCGGCACCCATAAAAATAGGCAGTTCATTTATTGGACTTGCAGGGGCTGATGTTGATTTGCAGCGGTTTCAAATAATCATTGATGATATTGAACCTTTCGAAAACAGTTATGCTTTTTTACTTTCGAACAATTCCACCTTTGTTGCCCATCCTGACAAAACACTGATGGGCCAGAAAATGGCAGATCATAACAAAGACTTTTTGAATAATCACAAAATAGCAGAAAGAGTTGCGGCTGGCGAATTCTTTTCTTTTACAGACAAAAATGAACAAAAAGAAAAATATTATTATGCTTTTGCGCCAATCAAGGTTGAGGGAGTTGAAACTCCCTGGGCACTGGCCTTTGTGGTTCCAAATAAGGTTATCACATCAAAAGCAAACAGCATTTTACTAAATGCACTCATTGTCAGTTTTGTTGGCCTTCTGGTATTAACGGTAGTCGTTTGGTTTATCGCACGTAACATTACACATCCTATCATAAAAGTTACTGATATTCTTAAAAATCTCGCCCTGGGAAAAATCGATGAATCACTGGTTATCGACACATCAACCAAAGATGAAGTGGCTGAAATGACCCTGGCATTAAATACATCCATCGAAGGATTAAATAAAAAAGCTGATTTTGCTAAAGAGATTGGTGCTGGCAACATTGATACTGAGCTAGAATTACTAAGTAAAGAAGATAAACTGGGTCAGTCGCTATTAGAGATGCAAGATAGCTTGAAAAAAGCGCACGAAGAAGAGGTAAAAAGAAAAGAACAAGACAAAAAACGCCGTTGGACAAACGAAGGATTGGCAAAATTTGCCGATATTTTACGCCAAAACAATGATGATCTATCAATCCTTTCAATGAACATTATTAAAAATCTTGTTCGCTATCTTGATATTAATCAGGGAGGATTATTTTTGATAAACGATCAGGACCGTTCAAACATAGTATTAGAACTTTCTGCTGCTTTTGCCTTCGACCGGGAAAAACATTTTACCAAACAGGTCGAGCTTGGTGAAGGATTGGTGGGCACATGTGCGCTGGAAAAACAAACCATTCATCTTACAGAAATACCACAAAATTATGTGCATATTGTATCCGGATTAGGTGGTTCGAATCCTAACAGTTTATTACTTGTTCCATTAAAAATTGAAAATGACCTTCTTGGTGTCATAGAAATGGCATCATTTAAAAAATTCGAAAAACATGAAATTGATTTTACCGAATCTCTGGCAGAAAGTATCGCGTCAACATTAAGATCGGTGCAAATTAATATTAAAACCTCCGAGCTACTCGAAAAATCGCAACAACAAGCAGAAGAGATGGCTGCCCAGGAAGAAGAAATGCGACAAAATATGGAGGAGTTACAGGCTACTCAGGAAGAAGCAGCACGCCGTGAAAACGACTTAAACTCCATGATGAATGCCATTGACAATTTTCTGCTAAAAGCAGAATTAAGTCCTGAAGCGAAATTAATAAGTATAAACGACTTATTCTTAACTACCTTTGGATATGCTAAAAATGAAATCATTAATCATAGCATAGAGCAATTAATTCCCGATGATGAATTAGAAAGGTTTAGAAAAATTTGGGAAAGAATTGTCAATGGTAAATCACACAACGAAATTTTTAAACGAAAATCGAAGAAGAGTGAAACCTTATGGTTAATAACTTCATATACGCCAATATATGATGAAGATGGAAGTTTAATAAAAGTTCTTTATCTGGCGATTGACAATACTCAATCAAGAAAAGAAAAAGAAGAACTAAAAAGAAAAGTAGCGAAAAATGAACAATCGAAAAAATAATTTTACACATTTATAGCATATTTTAGCCTGATTTTTTCATGTAATTTTTGAATTAATCAGGTTGGTTTAATTTAATTAGAAGTTTTACATTTGAAGAATTGATGATTTTTTTACTTATGCGATTCCCTGTCTGCCGACAGGCAGGCATGTGATCTTAAAACAATAAAAAAATAAACACATGAAAATAAATCTTAACCTGAAAAACAAAATGCAGCTGTTTTTAATTACTATATCGGTAATTATTTACGGAACAGCCATAGGTTATATAAGTTTCAACGCAAAAAAATCGGCTTACGAAAATTCTGTTGACCTTGTAAATGCCGAAGCAGGAAAACATGCCAATCAAATTCAATCTGACCTGAATGAATATATGGCTGTTGTTCGTACACTTTCAAAAGCATACACCGTATATGAAGATATGCCCAGAGAAGAATGGGAGCCGCTATTTTTAAAAATTTACGACAGGGTTTACCGCGACAACCCATTTTTTTATAAGCTATGGGATAGCTGGGAGCTAAGTAAAATTGACAGCACATGGGATCAGTCTTTTGGGCGTGTTTCAAATATCTTTTCAAGGATTAATGGTTCTGTTTTACAAAAACAAGATTTGAGAAGTTTGGATGGAGACGCTGAAATTTATGCTTTTATCAAATCTCAAGCCCGCGAAATTGCCCTTCCCATTTATTTTGATCTTTTTACCGATGAACACGAGGATGTAAAATTAATGACCAGCCTCGTTAGCCCGATTATAGTTGATAACCAATATCACGGCATGGTTGGTGTTGACCTAATTCTTGAGCGGTTTCAGGAAATGGTGGAAAATATTAACATCGAACAATTCCCCGGAACCTATGCTTTTTTATTAAGCCAGGAGGGAAAATATGCCGGACACCCTGAAACGGAATTACTAAACCAGGTTGCTGAATTTGATCTTAAATCGGGTGAAGAATTCTCAATTGTCGATCGAATCGAGATGGGAGAAAATTTTTCAATTATTACCAAAGACAAAGATAATAATACACATTTTATTGCATTTGCTCCCATAACGATTGGGCGTACAAATACTCCCTGGTTTCTGGGTTTGTCAGTTCCAATAAATTCTATTATGGCACAGGCCGACCAAAACTTTATGATTTCAATTATAGTAGGCCTTGTTGGAATCTTTTTATTAAGCCTGGCAATTTATATTATAACCCAAAATATTTCTAACCCAATTCAGAAAATTACATTGTTTTTGAAAAAACTGTCCAAGGGACAAACCAATGTAAAAATAAATCTAAATGTCAATAGTGGTGATGAAATTGAAGAAATGGCAAATGCCCTTAAAACATCTGTAGTAAACCTAAATGAAAAAACAGAGTTTGCCAATAATATTGGAAAAGGAAACCTGGATTATAATTTTAAACTTTTAAGCGATGATGACGAGCTAGGCAAAGCCCTGGTTAATATGCGCAACAGCTTGCTAAAGGCCAGGGAAGATGAAAAGAAACGAAAAGCCGAAGATGAAAAAAGGCGATGGGCAAACGAAGGGCTGGCAAAATTCGCCGATATTTTAAGATCAAATAACGTAAACCTTGAAAAGCTAGCCCATGAAATCATAAAAAACATGGTTTATTACCTTGATGCTTGCCAGGGCGGTTTATTTTTACTGAATGATGAAGACAAAAATGATATCTACCTTGATCTAATTTCTGCTTTTGCCTTCGATCGAAAAAAATATTTCGACAAACGCATTGAATACGGAGATGGTGTGGTTGGCTCAGTTGCTATAGAAAAAGAAACCATTTATATGACCGATCTGCCACAGGATTATATAGAAATTACATCCGGCCTGGGCGGAGCTAATCCCGATTCTTTACTGGTAGTGCCCTTAAAAATAGAAGATAATGTTTATGGTGTAATCGAAATCACATCGTTTAATAAATTCGAGAATTATCAAATAGAATTTGTTGAAAAAGTGGCTGAAAATATCGCTTCTACGATACAAACAGTAAAGGTTAGCATACAAACCAATGAGCTTTTGGAAAAATTTCAGCAACAATCGGAAGAAATGGCTGCCCAGGAAGAAGAGATGCGGCAAAATATGGAAGAACTCCAAGCTACACAAGAAGAGGCATCAAGAAAGGGTGCCGAAATGGAAAGCCTCATTAATGCCTTAGAAAACTCAAGTTGTATTGTTGAATATAATGCCGAAGGTTTTATCACTAAAGTAAACGATAATTATCTGAACCTGCTGAACCTTTCAAGAGCCGAAGTAATGGGTACACACCATTCCGATAAAATGGATTTTACAAAAAAACAAAAAGCTGAGTATACCCGTTTCTGGAACGACCTGAAAAAAGGAATGACCAAAAAAGAAAAAACAAAATTTGTTGTTGATGGGAAAGAGCTTATTTTTATAGAGGTATATACTCCAATTATGGATGATGAAGGAAACGTAAAACGTATTTTAAAAATATCCAATGAGATTTCTGAATTTGAAAAATAATATAATTGATCCATGAAAATAAAACTTAAAATACAACAAAAGATACAACTTTTTATAATCTCATCGGCAATCATCATTTATTTAATTGCCGTAGGTTATATCAGTTTTAATGCCCGTAAAATGGCATATAAAGATGCTGTTGAAATTACAAACCGACATGTAAACGAAGCTGCTAAAGATATTAAAGCAATGCTTGATGCCGATTTAAGCATTGTAAAAACCCTTGCCGCAGCATTTCATACTTATAAGAATATGCCAAATGAACAATGGCAACAGCTATTTTCTGACATGTATGCCGAAGTTTTTAAAATAAATCCACACATATACAGTATTTGGGACAGTTGGGAACTAAATGCTATTGATCCGGAATGGGATAAACCAACCGGCAGATTAGTAATTATCTTCTGGAGAGAAAACGGAATCATTAAAAACAACATTGAATACAGAAGCCTGGATGGAGACCCGGATTTATACGCCAAAATTAAAGCCAAAACAAAGCCAGCCATTTGGGAACCCTACGAAGATGTTTTTACTGAAGATAAGGCCGACAAATTTCTCATGACCAGCTTAAACGCCCCGATTATGGAAAATGGTGAATATATTGGTATTGTAGCCATAGATATTACATTAGACCGGTTCCAGGAGATTATCGAAGAAATTAACCCTTTTGAAGGAAGCTACGCGTTCCTTGTTTCGAACGAGGGCTTGATATCCGGGCATCCCAATAAAGAATATTTAATGGCTCCCATTGCAGAAGTATTTCCTGAAGATGAAAAGGAACAAAACATTTCAATAAAAATAAAAAATGGAAAACCATTTAATTATTCATCAAAAGATGAAAACAAAAATAAAAACTTTATTTCTTTTGCTCCTATTTTTGTAGGAGATACTGAAACCCCATGGGCAATAGGAATTTCGGTGCCCGAAAGCACCATCATGCAACAGGCCAATAGAAATTTCAGAATCTCAGTTTTGGTTGGGATTGTTGGTATTTTACTCATGTCGCTGGTGATATTAATCATTAGCAAAAATATTACCAACCCGTTAACACGAATTACGGAGTTGCTAAAAATGCTGGCCATAGGCCATCTTGATGAGAAGATGAGAATAAAACTCGATACTGGCGACGAGATAGAAGAAATGGCCAGTGCTTTAAACAAATCAATTGACGGGCTAAACAAAAAAGCCGATTTTGCTAACCATATCGGGAATGGCGATTTAAATTACGAATTTGAATTATTAAGCGACGAAGATATTTTGGGAAAATCACTTATTGATATGCGAAACAGCCTGTTAAAGGCTGAAGATGAAGAGAAAAAGCGTAAAGCCGAAGATGAAAAAAGACGTTGGGCAAACGAAGGGTTGGCCAGGTTTAGCGACATACTAAGACAAAACAACGACAACCTGGAAAACCTGGCTACCGAAATTATTATGAATCTCGTTAACTACCTGAATGCTAATCAGGGTGGATTATTTATATTGAATGATAACGATAAAGATAATATCCATTTTGAGTTGTTGTCGGCTTATGCATTCGATCGGAGAAAATATATGCAAAAAAATATTGAGCCGGGAGAAGGATTGGTTGGAACTTGTGCCCTTGAAAAGAAAACCATTTTCATGACCGAAATCCCTCAGGACTATATTGAAATAACATCCGGCCTGGGTGGTGCCAATCCTAGCAGCTTGCTTATTGTTCCGCTTAAACTGGAAGATGAAGTGCTGGGAGTGCTCGAAATTGCTTCGTTTAATGTGTTTGAAAAACACGAAATCGAATTTGTTGAAAAACTGGCCGAAAGTATTGCCTCCACCCTGTCGGCTGTGCGAATCAATATAAGAACTTCAGAGCTTCTGGAAAAATCGCAGCAACAAGCCGAAGAAATGGCGGCACAAGAAGAAGAGATGAGACAAAATATGGAAGAGCTGCAAGCTACACAAGAAGAATCGGCACGTAAAAGCGCCGAGATGGAAGGGCTGATCGAAGCTTTAAATACTTCGAGCTATGTTATCGAATACAGCCTTGACGGATATATTCAGAATGTAAACGACAATTTCTTAACCTTACTGGGATTATCTAAAGATGAGGTAGTTGGAACACACCATTCGGGTAATATGGAATTTACCGAAAAACAAAAAGCAGAATACGACTCATTCTGGAAGGATTTGCGTGCAGGTACCGTTCGCAGAGAAACAACGAAAGTAAAAATTAACAACAAAGAGCTGGTATTTGCCGAAACATACACTCCCATAAGGAATGCCGATGGTGATGTATATAAAATCCTCAAAATTTCGAATAATATTACCGATTTTCAGAAAAACAGCTGAACAAACCAGCAAAAATAGAAACAAAAAAATCCCGCTAAAAACGGGATTTTTTTTATTATTAAAACTTAAAATATTAGTTGCATTTTACAACATGTTTCATTTGATATTCGGCAGTTTCCTGGTAGTCGCCTTTAGCTGCTTTTGAATAATTTTTGCAAGCTGCTTCATTGTCGCCTTTTCCATAATAAGCATTTCCCAGCTCATAATAAATTTTTGCATCTCTGGTTGTTCCTTCTCCATTAAATAACTCTAACGACTTATTAGCCATTTCTATGGCTTTATCCCACTGCTCAAGTTTATTATAAACAGCCGTTAATTGATAATACAAATCAGAATCTGCTTCTTTATATTCTAAGGTCTGTGTATAGTAATCGGCTGCATCGGCATAGTTTTCGGATTTATAAGCTTCTGCTCCCTTTTTAAGAAAATAATTTCCGGCAAGCGATTTAATTTTGTCTTCTTCGTCGGATTTATTTTTGGCAACAGCCACTTCAACACCTTTATTAGCTGTTTCTTTTAAATCCTGGATATTATCTGTTTCTCTTAATGCCATTACCTTATACATATAAGCTTTAGCATCGTTTGGATTATATTCTAAAGATTGATCAAAAGCAGTTATGGCATCTTCATATTTTTTTTCTTTTAATAAATTGGTTCCTTTGATACGATAAAGCTGAGGAATAATACCCTGAGCCTTTTTTAAATGAGATTCATCATCATATTCTTTTGAATATTCAGCCAGCTTTTCAAAAGCTTTAATCGATCCATCGTAATCTTTTGCTTTATAAAGCGATAAAGCATGCTTGTATTGTGTTACAGGTATTTGCTTAATCGCTGTTGCCCTGTTTTCATTATCAAATTCACCCAGTTCTTCATAAATAGATACACATTTTTTAAATGATTCTACAGCACCCAAATAATCTTTTGTCTTCGATTTTGATACGCCTTCTTTTAATGCATCAACAGCATCGGCTGATGTTTGTGCATTTGAATTAACTGCAAATCCCAGAAAAATAATCATTGCAGTTATTGTACTCATTAATTTTACTTTCATGTTTAAAATTTTTTGTTTAGGATTAAATTTACTCTGGTTATATTTTAGCCGTTAAAAATATAAAAACGAACCAAATTATAAAATTATTTTCAAATTTAATTTATTACATATATCAATTAATAACAATGTGTTACGATTAAAAACCCGCTACTTGTTAGTCTCTGTAACTTTTTCAGCCATTTGATAATATACCTGATTTTCAGTAAAAATTATTTCAATAATTTCCAGCACAATTAAATTAATTAGAATTTTTTCGGCTTTATATTTAGATAATTTGGTTAATCGCATAAATTTTGAAAAAGTAATCTTTTGATTATTTTCAAGGTAATCAAACAATATTTTTTCCGGATCTGCATAACGAACCAAAACTCCTTTGCCAAATTTTTTCTTGTTCCATGCTTTAAGGTATATATTATTAACGATAAAGTTCTGGTCGTTTACCCTGATATAAACGCGAAACTTACCATCTTTATTGGGTGCTGCGATTAATTCGTTTGAAGATATTTTAGGAATTGTAATTTCAAGCAGTGTTTTACCTTCCAGCTCCCATACTTTGGTTTCGAAAGTAATTTCAGGCTTACAATACATTTCTGCTGCTGCCTGAACCATATAAAATTCTTCGTCGCTCTTTACTCCGGCTATTGATCCATTATCTTTTACTCCCACCAGCAATTTCCCTCCATCGGTATTGGCAAATGCTGCCAATGAGCGGGCAATTTTTTTCGAATCGGTTATGGAGTGTTTAAAATCAAGCTGCTGATGTTCTCCCTGTCTAATCAAGTCGTAGATATATGCACTCATCACAAAATGTCATCATTATATTTGGCGAAGATAAAAAAGTATTTTTAAAATAATTTTAAAACTAAAAAAGAGTAAGAAATCAAATACACTAATTATTCAACGCTTCTGCACCTCCTACGATTTCCAATATTTCGTTGGTAATAGAAGCCTGACGTGCTTTATTGTAGTTTAACTGAAGGTCCTTGATTAAAGCCGTAGCATTGTCTGTCGCTTTGTGCATAGCGGTCATACGGGCGCCATGTTCGGCTGCCAGCGACTCTAATAAAGCTTCGTAAAAATTAAGTTTTAGCGATTTGGGTATCAGGTTTTTTACAATATATTCCTGGTCAGGTTCAAAAATATAATCAAAATTTAAAAATGTATCCTCCTCATCATCAGCGCAATCAATTTCAACGGGTAAAAACTGCTGCGAAGTAATAATTTGCACGGCAGCATTTTTAAACCGGTTATAAACAAGCATTACACGATCGTAATCTTTGTTTAAATACGATTCGATTATTTTTTCAATTAAAGGTGTTGCTTTCTCGAAACTAAGCTGGTCTAAGAGATCATTATCAGAACCAATCAAGTTATAACCTTTTTTATTAAAAAAATCAGTAACCGCTTTGCCAATCGTTAAGACATCAACATTCCCCTCTTCGTTTTCCCCATAATAATCTTCATCGATTAAACGAATAACCTCTTTCATTATATTCGCATTAAATGCACCACATAAACCTTTATTGGAAGAAATTACAACAATTAATATTTTATCGGGGAACCCGGGCCGGGCATAAATATTATCTTCGGCTAAATTAACAGACTTTGTAATACTGTTTAATATTTCGTTTAATTTATGGGCATAAGGCCTAAGATTGATAACAGCGTCCTGCGCTTTTTTTAGTTTAGCCGCAGAAACCATCTTCATAGCACTGGTAATTTGTTTGGTTGATTTAACCGAAGCTATACGGGTACGTATATCTTTTAAACTACTCATATTAAAAATAAATTAAGCCTTAATATATTTTGAAGCCACATCACTGGCCACTGATTCTATGGTTTTGGTTATTTCTTCATTCAGTTCACCCTCTTTTAGTGCTTTCAGAACATTATCATACTGCATTTCCATAACATCTAAAAAATCAGATTCAAATGCTTTAACTTTTTCTATTGGCACATCTTCCAACAAACCTTTAGTTCCACAATAGATAATGGCGATCTGTTTTTCAACGGGCATAGGCGCATACTGGCCTTGCTTTAGAATTTCCACATTTTTAGCTCCCTTATCGAGGACAGCCATGGTAGCAGCATCCAAATCGGAACCAAACTTAGAGAAAGCTTCAAGTTCTCGAAATTGCGCCTGGTCTAACTTCAACGTTCCGGCAACTTTTTTCATCGATTTAATTTGCGCATTCCCACCCACGCGTGAAACCGAAATACCAACATTAATTCCCGGGCGTACACCCGAGTTAAAAAGATCTGATTCAAGGAAAATCTGACCGTCGGTAATCGAAATTACATTGGTGGGTATATAGGCAGACACATCGCCAGCTTGTGTTTCAATAATTGGAAGAGCCGTTAAAGAACCACCACCTTTAACTTTATTTTTAATCGATTCGGGAAGGTCATTCATTCTTGCAGCAATTTCATCAGCTTCGATAATTTTTGCAGCACGTTCAAGCAATCTTGAATGCAGATAAAAAATATCTCCGGGATAAGCTTCTCTACCGGGCGGACGGCGTAAAAGCAACGATACCTCGCGATAGGCTACTGCTTGTTTAGAAAGGTCGTCGAATACAACTAAAGCAGGCCTTCCGGTATCTCTAAAATATTCGCCAATACAAGCGCCGGCAAATGGGGCAAAAAACTGTAATGCCGCCGGGTCAGATGCTGTAGCCATTACGATTACAGTATAATCCATCGCTCCGTGCTTTTTAAGCGTTTCGGCAATGTTAGCCACCGTAGAACCTTTTTGGCCAATAGCTACATAAATACAAAATACCGGTTCGCCACGGTCGTAAAATTCTTTTTGATTAATGATGGTATCAATGGCAATAGCTGTTTTCCCGGTTTGGCGGTCGCCAATGATTAATTCCCGCTGGCCTCTTCCAATGGGAATCATGGCATCAATGGCTTTAATACCTGTTTGAATGGGTTCGTTAACAGGTTGTCTGTAAATAACTCCGGGCGCTTTTCTTTCAAGTGGCATTTCAAAAAGTTCTCCGCCAATTGGCCCTTTGCCATCTAATGGTTCTCCTAATGTATTAATTACTCGCCCTAACAGGTTTTCACCTACTCGAATTGAAGCAATATGCTTTGTTCTTTTGGCTTTATCGCCTTCTTTAATTTCTTCTGAAGAACCAAGAAGCACAGCACCAACATTATCCTCTTCTAGGTTTAATACAATGCCTTTCATTCCATTTTCGAATTCAATCAATTCATTGGCTTGTACATTTGATAATCCATAAATACGTGCTATACCATCACCTACCTGCAATACGCTACCAGTTTCTTGTAGCTCGCTATTCGTTGTAAAGCCTTCTAATTCTTTCTTTAAGATATCCGAAACTTCTCCGGGTTTTATTCCAGCCATAGGTTTTATTTTAAGTGGTTGTGTTTCTTTAAATAATTAATTTCAAAATCCAAAAATTTTGTTTTCAGATTATCTAAATATTTTGCTACGCTTAAGTCGAGTTGTTGATTGTCAATCTCAATAATTAACCCTCCAAGGATGTTTTCATCAACCTTTTCCTTTAGCTCAACGCTTGCATTAAATTGTTGACCAACAGCATCTGTTATATCCTTTCTTTCTTTTTCAGAAAGCTTAATCGCTGTTGTTATTGCGGTTGTTTTAATACCTTTAAAATCCCGGTATAAATCAATAAAGTATTTTAAGATGCCTTTAAGATGATTTTCGCGCTTATTTTTTACAATCAACGCTAAAAAAGACAAAGTATACTTATTAACTTTTTCGGCAAACAAACCGGTTAAAACAGCTTTTTTTCTGGAGGTTTTTATCACCGGATGTTCCAACAAAACTAAAATATCGGGAATTTCATTTAGCGATTGATAAATAAGGTCAACATCATTTTTTATTTCATCAACCAGGTTTTTATCCCTGGCTAAAAGAAATAATGATTTTGCATACCTTACATTAATCTGGCTATGAAACATAAATTGTTTAATTTAACTCAATATTTTTGACAATCTGGCTAATCAACTGTTTTTGCTTTTTATCATCCGAAAGATGTTCGCGCAATAGCTTTTCAGCAATCCCTACCGATAATTCGGCAATTTGGTTTTTTATTTCATTAATGGCATCTTCTTTTTCTTTGAGAACACTTTTTCTGGCTTCTTTAAGAATTTTTTGCGCTTCTTTTTTAGCGTTCTCTTTGGCTTCTTCAAGAATTTTATTTTTAGCTTCTTTAGCTTCTTTTAAAATATTCTCGCGTTCAATTTTTGCCAGGGCAGTAATTTTCTCATTGCCAAATTCAATTTTAGACATTTCCTCTTTAGCTCTTTTTGCAGCCGCCAGGCTTTTAGCTATTGATTTTTCGCGCGCCTTTAATGCTTTTAAAATCGGTTTCCATGCATATTTTATCAATATAAAAAGAACGATGCTGAATGATAATATCATCCAAAACAGCAAACCGATATCCGGTTTAATGAGTTCCATACAAACAGTTTTAAAATTTAACAAAGGTGCCCAAAAAGCTTATTAAAATTTTGCCTGTAATATTTGTTTTTGGGCAACCGTTTCAGCTTATACAAAAAGTACAAGGAAACAAACCACGATGGCAAAAAATGCCACACCCTCAATAAGCGCTGCCGAAACAATCATATTCGAACGAATATCACCGGCTGCTTCAGGCTGGCGGGCAATAGATTCTACGGCAGTACTACCTATTTTTGAAATCCCATAAGCAGCAGCAATTACTGCAATTGCAGCGGCAAAAGCTGCGCCAATTTTTGAAAAAACAGCTCCTTCGATGGCAAGTAAAATAAGACCTAATGTTGACATAATTTTCTAATTTTAATGGATAAATAATTATTTAATGATCTTCTGCTACGGCCATTCCAAAATAAATAGCCGACAGAACAGTGAAAACATATGCTTGTATAAATGCAACCAATAATTCTAAAAACGACATAAACACGGTAAAAGCAATAGAAATTGGTGAAGCCACCATCCCCATTAAACTGCTAATATTACCAAATATAAATATAAGGCTAAAAAATCCCAAAATAATGATATGCCCAGCTGTAATATTAGCAAATAAACGAATCATTAAAACAAAAGGCTTAATAATTACGCCAAATAGCTCAATTACAGGAATTAAAGGAACAGGAACTTTTAACCACCAGGGTATCCCCGGAGTATTAAAAATATGAGCCCAGTAATTTTTATTCCCGCTAAAGGTTGTAATAATAAAAGTACATAGAGCCAGCCCCATAGTTACAGTTATATTACCCGTTACATTAGCACCACCGGGAAATAAAGGAACCAAGCCCAAAAGATTGTTAAACAATATAAAAAAGAAGATGGTTAACAATGCTGGCGTAAATCTTTCGTAATTTTTTTCACCAATACTATCTTTGGCTATTTCGTCGCGAATAAAAATAATCAATGGTTCAAATAAAGATTGCAGCCCTTTGGGTGGCTGATTCGGATTTTTTTGATACGCTTTGGCAATAGAAACAAAAAGAGCGATCAAAATAATACAGCTTATTATAATAGCTACCGCATTTTTAGTCAGGGAAATATCAAATGGGCGGGCCACAAATGCACCTTTATCATCAACTTCAATAATCTTTCCGTTATAATCACCTTCGCCTGCAATTTTAAATCCTTTATACGTGTGATTGTGGGCTAATTTATTTGAGAAAAAAACTTCCCAACCCTTATTTTTGCTATACAGAATTACAGGTAATGGTATGGAAACATGGTGATGATTATAAGTGAACAGGTGCCAACTATAGTCGTCTTTTATGTGATCGAAAATAAATTTTTCAGTATCAAAACCCTTATCTTCTTCGGTATGTGTTGCAGAATGTACAGAATCAGTTTCAGAATTAACTTCAGCTGCTATTATATAATGATGCATAAATAATGAAAGAAGCGAAGTAATAATTATATTTAAGAAAAATCTATACATACAAAAAGAATTGGCTTACTACAAATTTAATCAATAAATCATAAAAGTATTCCGGAAATACCAAAAAAAAGCAGCACAAAATTGTACTGCTCCATAATACGTAAAAAATTATTTATTGTTTCCTATTTTATGCTCCTAATCCTGCACTTATTAAGAAAGTTGCAGCAAATGCAATAATAGCATATAATTCAGGGAATACCGCTAAGATAAGTGTATTACCAAATACATCGTTTCCACCACCAATAGCTGCAATACCATTGGATGTTACGGTACCTTGTTTCATTGCTGAGAACAATGCTACAAAACCTAAGAATAATCCCATAGATAAAATAGCAATACCATTAAACAACGACATTTCGGGTGTAACAAGATTAAATAGCTTATCGATTACGAAATAACCACCAAAGCCATACAAACCCTGTGTACCCGGCAATGCTGCCAAAAGCATATAGTTACCAAATTTATCCGGGTCTTTTTTTAATGCACCAATTGAGGCATTACCACCCATTGATACTCCAATAGCACTTCCGATTCCTGATAGTGCAATCATAAATGCTAATCCTGCATAAGCTAGATAAACTGCTGTGTTTGCGTCCATAAATTTATTCTCCTATTTTTTATTTATTTCTATTTTGAAAATGGTTTATATTTTTTCCCGCCGCCCATAAAGCCGGCATTTTTATAAAATTCTACAAATGTTAAACGTAACGGATGAACAAAAGCTCCCAGCGAAGCCATAAATATATTTAATCCGTGCCCAATGATTAAAATGATAATAAATGGTAAATAACTCAGGAAACTTCCACCCAAAAATTGTGCGGCAATTTGATTAAATACCAATCCTAAAATTGCACTGGAAATCCCTAAAGCAAATAAACGGATGTAGGACAGTAAGTCGCCAAAAACACCGGTTATCATATTATATACATCGTAAAGACCAGAGAATACGCTTACAATCATATTTTTTTCAGGATTAGCAAACAATAAAATCATGGCAACACTAATGCCTAATCCAATGTTTTTTATCATTCCATACCCTTCGGTATCCATACCAAACTGTTCAAGTCCGATAAAAGTACCAAAGGTTAAAACCAATAAAATCCATCCCATGGTTGATAATCCATATTTTAAACTACCCCCCCGTCTGATTTGGTTGGCTGCTTTGATAAACATGCCGTAAAAAATCTGAAGGCCGCCAACAGCAATAGAAAACCAAAACAGTTGCAGCGGTTCTAAAATAATGTTTTTGAGTGGATATGCCTGTACTTTTATCAGCTCAACGCCAAAAAAGGTTCCTGAAATGAGCCCCATAATTACCGTAGCCCCTCCTAAAAAAGCAGCCAGTGTAAACACAGGTTTCATGCTTTTTTTCACTTTCTGTCTGAATATAAGCGTTCCGATTAAAATGAGCAATCCATAACCGGTATCGCCTACACAAAATCCAAAAAACATCATAAAAAACGGAGCAAAAAACGGAGTTAAATCCAATTCTTTATATTCCGGCATATCAAACAAATCACTAATAGGCTCGAAAAGCCTTGAAAATTTATCGTTTTTCAGCTTAATCGGTACTTTATCCTTTTCTGCAGGTTTTGAAGTAAGGTAGTATACATCCTGTTGATGGAGAAAATTTTCCAGATCGCCTTTTTTTTCTTCCGGAACCCAACCTTCGAGCAACATCACTTTTTCTTCGGCTTGTTTTTCGGTATGGTTTATTGCCAGCTCAAAATCTGTTTCAGACTGAAGCTTATGCCGCTTTTCTTTTAGCTGTTTTAGGTATTTTGCTGCATACTCATCAAAAGTAGCCTCAATCTCTTCTACTCGTTTTTTATTTTCTTCGCGTTTTTTCAATAGCTGCGATAATGGTTCTGCGGGCAGTTTTACTTCTTCGGCCTCAACATTTATTTCTTCGTCCGATTGTTGAAAAACTACAAAATAAACCCTGCCATGCTCCCGGTTAATAATTTGCAGATAGTAATCCTCGTTCCACTGCTCGTTAAAATTCTTTTCGCTACATTCAAAAAAGCGCAGTTTGATATTTAGCTCCGCCATTTTTTCTTTCATCTCCGGCGTAAAATCACCCCAGGGTTTTGCTTTTTGAATATCTTTATGTAACGACGACTGATCCTGTTCTATTTCAGCTAATTCAATCTGCAGTTCCTTTACATGGTCAACCACAGGAACATCTTCTTGCTTCCCTGTAACTTCCTGCTCTTCCTGTTCTCTTTTTTCCAGGAACTTTAAGGTTTTATTAATTTCACTAATCTGATGTAGTGATGATTTGATGCTATCATCAATTTCTTTCTTTTTTTCAATAATATGAAGCACCCCCAATTCCTGAAGATGTTCAAGAAAAGGGATATAATCCTTGTGATAAATCAAGAAAGAATATTTTATCATTGACGTAATCATCAGGCAGCCTCCTTGTCTTGTTGTCTTTTCTTAACAATTTTTTGAGCTGATTTCGAAAGGTTTTCCTCATCTTCGAGAAATCGTTTGATTTTCGAAATAGCTTCCTCATAACCAGGGATTTGTACTTTCTCGTACAAGTTCACCTTTTGGGTTGTTTTTTTCCTGGCATAATCTAAAAGTTCCATTTTTCGTAAGAAAAAGTCACTTTCGATAGATATTTTTACTAATGACTTAATAATTTGAACTCCGCCCAAAAACCAACTGGGTTTATTAAACAGGCTAAAATCTTTAATATCAAAAATCACATCCTCTAAAATTGGTGTTTTCACACCGGCAATTTTCTTAAAGGTCATCTTAACATCTTTGACAGAAATTAAATCTTCATCGAATTCGCCCCAAAGCCTTACCATATCGTCGTATTCTTTCATCTGTTTTTCGAGCTTTCGAAGCAACTCTTCGGACTGATCTTTGGCACGCTTTACTTCCATACGCAGGGCCGCTTCTTTACTTTGCAAAGTAGGAAGAGCCCTTAAACGCATTTTAAGCTGCTTATTTAAGTGCTGTAATGATGTTTTATTATATTGAAACTTTATTGCCATATATTATCAGTTTTTTAGTTCTGAGTTCTGAGTTCTGAGTTTGCCTGTCCAGCAGGTACTCAGTTTTCATTAGTTTTAATATTGAATTTTCTACCTTTAAATTTAGCGTTTTGTAAATAACTTATTAAACCTCCAATTATTTTAGAAAGTTCTTCAGCTTTTTCTAGTTTCTCATCTAATACAACCTTATTGATATAATTTCTATCAAACGCTCGATATAATTGAGATTTTGTTTCAGAAGATCCTTTAGCCACATATAAAAAGTAAACAAATTCCTTATTTCCACCTCTGTCAAAACCCTCAGCAATATTATCCATTACTGAACCACTAGATTTTCTTATTTGATCCACTAGAGAAAAATCGCGAGAAAATCTTTCAAGACAGGTTAACTCATAAATTTCATGAGCATATTGTCTTGCTTTTTGCCAAGCTATTAAATCTTCAAATCTTTCTACAGTAGCCATTATTTAAACCATTTTATTATAAACCCTGAACTCTGAACTCTGAACTCTGAACTCAGAACTATTTAACTTAATTATCTTTTGGCCAGTATTTTTCAACTAAGTCTTTTTTAACCCCTACCTCGGCAGGTTTAAAGTGTTTGTCAAATAAATTCCAGCTGGTAGATAACATCTCGTCCACCTCGATATTTACATCAATGGCCAATAATTTTTCCGAATAATCTTTCGCAAATTCAAGAGCCCGCTCATCGTAATCTGTAAGGTCGAAACCATTCTCCAGTTTGGTTCGGGCATTGGCTGCATCGGCATATAACCGAACGGCAGCATTCATCACCTGCGGATGATCTTCACGTGTTTTTTCACCAATTACCAACTGTTTCAATCGGGATAAGCTCCTGAACGGATCGACAATTACTTTACCAATATCGGTATCTTTACGCAAGAAAAGCTGTCCTTCGGTAATATATCCTGTATTATCGGGAATAGCATGTGTAATATCGCCACCCGATAATGTTGTTACCGCAATAATGGTAATAGATCCACCATCAGGAAATTGAACTGCTTTTTCGTAAATCTTGGCTAAATCACTGTAGAGCGAACCGGGCATACTGTCTTTCGAAGGAATCTGATCCATACGGTTCGAAACAATACTTAAAGCATCAGCCCAAAGGGTCATATCTGTAAGTAATACCAATACTTTTTGTTTTTTATCAACGGCAAAATATTCGGCCGCAGTAAGCGCCATATCCGGAACAAGTAATCGTTCAACCGGGGGGTCTTCTGTAGTGTTTACAAAACTGATAATACGGTCTAACGCCCCTGCATTGTCGAAAACATTTTTATAATACAGATAGTCATCGTTGGTTAATCCCATACCTCCCAGGATAATTTTATCGGCTTTTGCACGAAGAGCCACCATCGACATAACCTGGTTAAATGGCTGGTCGGGGTCGGCAAAGAAAGGAATTTTTTGTCCTGTAACCAAGGCGTTATTCAGGTCGATACCGGCAATACCGGTAGGAATAAATTCCGAGGGTTGTTTTCTTCGAACCGGATTCACCGATGGGCCACCAATTTGTCGCTCTTCACCTTCAATTTCAGGTCCACCGTCAATTGGGTCACCATAAGCATTAAAGAATCGTCCGGAAAGTTCTTCACCTACCTTCAGTGTAGCAGGACGTCCTAAAAACATCACTTCGGCATTGGTAGGGATACCTTCAGTACCACCAAAAACCTGCAGCGTGATCTCGTCGCCAATAATTTTCACCACCTGAGCCATCCGTCCATTTACAACAGCAATCTCATCATAGCCAATATCTGTAGCTTTTAACGAACAAGTTGCTTTTGTAATCTGGGTAATTTTTGTATAGATTTTTTGAAATGCTTTTGTTTCCATTATTCAGCTTTCTTTTCTTCAATTATAGTTTTAAGTTCTTTTTCGTTTTGTTTGAACTTATCTGATTCAAACTCCGAATAGTTCATCTGTTTCATTTGATTAATAACCCGTTTAAAGTATGTGGCTACTTCTTCAAATGATTCGAAAGAGAATTTTGTATGATAGATTTCCAGAACTTTATTCAGCATATATTTCTGCCGTTCCAATGATGTAGAGCTATCTACTTCATCGAAAGCATCCTGCTGTAAAATTATAAAATCAATGACTTCAGCTTTCCAGAATGTCAGGTGATAATCAACCGGAACGCCATCATCTCCAAGAATATTGATTTGCTCTGCAACTTCACGTCCTCTGATTAACACATTTCTAAGTAAGCTCAATTTCTCGGGCCATTCCGGATCGATTTTCTTTCTAAAATAATCTTCTACTTCGGCATATTCTGCATATTTTGAGTAGCTATCCAAAGGGTCGATGGCCGGGTATCTCTTGCTATCGGCTCGCTGCTGCGACAAGGCATAAAAACAGCGGGCGGCTTTTTTGGTTGATTCGGTAACCGGCTCTTTCAGGTTACCACCGGCAGGTGATACCGTTCCGATAAATGTAATAGATCCTGTTTTATCATTGTTTAAGTAAACAAATCCAGCCCGGGAGTAGAAGTTTGAAATAATGGCGGGGAGGTCCATGGGGAATGCGTCCGGACCGGGTAATTCTTCCATTCTGTTCGACATTTCGCGTAAAGCCTGAGCCCAGCGGGAAGTAGAGTCTGCCAGCAATAATACTTTCAATCCCATGGCTCTGTAATACTCGGCTATAGTCATTGCCGTATAAACAGAAGCTTCACGGGCGGCAACCGGCATGTTGGATGTATTCGCAATAATGGTTGTTCGTTCCATCAATTTTCGGTCTGAGCGTGGATCATCCAACTCAGGAAATTCGGTAAAAATTTCTACTACTTCGTTGGCACGCTCACCGCATGCTGCCATAATAATCATGTCGGCTTCAGCTTGTTTTGAAAGAGAGTGCTGTAATACTGTTTTACCGGTACCAAAAGGGCCGGGAATAAAACCGGTACCGCCTTCGGCAATAGGATTTAAAGTATCAATAACTCTTACGCCGGTTTCTAATAGCTTAAATGGAC
The DNA here is from genome assembly GCA_964606845.1 of uncultured Bacteroidales bacterium. Lineage (GTDB taxonomy): Bacteria > Bacteroidota > Bacteroidia > Bacteroidales > UBA12077 > UBA12077. Next base: position 26,769 of record CAZSIC010000008.1, on the reverse strand, counting down.
GAGGTTTTTCTTTGTATGCTTTAATGGCTAATTTAACCGGCCATTTTTGGGTCATGGTTAACTCAATCTCTTTTCCTTCTTCGTCGGTAACCACCGCAATAATATCCTTAATGGTATATTTTCCTTCTTTAACTACGCTCTTTACCGTGTATTTCCCTTCGAATTTAAAAGGAACCATAATTTTATGGGGCATCCAGTTTTCGGTTACTTCGCCAAGCCATCCACCGGCTTCAAGAATATCGCCTTCTTTAGCAACGGGTTTAAATTCCCATTTTTTATCATCTTCTAAAGGATTGGTTTGTTCTCCTCGTTGCAAGAAAACACCCTCCATTTTGTCCAGATCGTTTTGCAGCCCGTCAAAATTTTTGGAAAGGATTCCAGGCCCTAATGTTACTTCTAATAAATGACCTGTAAATTCAACTTTGTTGTGCATTTTAAGTCCTCGTGTACTTTCAAATACCTGAACATAGGCTTTGGTACCGAGCACTTTAATCACTTCGGCCATCAATTTAGTACCTTCTAAATCGATATAGCATATTTCATTTTGCTGAACAGGGCCGTCAACCTCAACATAAACAAGGTTGGCTATAATTCCTGATACTTTTCCTGTTGTCATTTTATTTGTTTTTTCCATTTATTGCAAATTCTTTAGGAAATTCATAACTAGATTTTAAATTGTCAATGATTTTACGGAACATTTCACGTCCGGTTTTTTCATCGAGTCCTAACCATCGATACGCCATATCAAGCTTAATAATATAAGCCAAAACAATCTCTACGGAAAAATAATCAAACAGGGTCATTTCTTCTATCTTATCCCACCTCATTTGATCAAGGCCTTTTTCACGGGCTAAAAAATCATCCTTTTCTGCTAAAGCAATAACATCAACAGCTAGAGGCAAATCAACAGATAAGTCAAAATCTTTGGCACTGCTTTTAGCTATTTGTTCTGCCACCCAATTATTTCCAATAAGTTGCTTTTCAATATCCAGATCATATTTCCGGCAGTTTAATCCGGTTAAGATATTTTTTATATGCTGATTATATTCAAACCATTGTTTTAAAAACTTATTTTCCGTTTCTAAAACTTCGTTGTAATACATTTCAGTAAGTTTGTTCTCCCAACGCTGATCAATATCTTTTGTTTCTTCTTCCTCCTGATATAACTTCACAAAATCATACATGTATTGTGGAAGAATCTTTTTTGGGTCATCCGAAAACTCTTCTTCAAAATCCTGTAAAGTAAAATTTCCCAGTTTGTTAAATTCTTCTGTTTCTTCCTGAAGAAAAAGCAAAAGGTTTTCATTATCGTAGGGCAAAAACAACAGTTGGGCAAGCCGGTAATCTTCGGGAAAGAGCTCTTCTTTTAACACCTGTTTAAAATCAAGCATGGAGAAGTTAATATCTTCTTCGTCGAGATAGATCTCCGGCAATCCTGCTATAAAATAATGATAATAATTACGAAACATACTTACTCTCCCTGAAATAACATTTCACCCGTTTTGGGGCGTAAATAGCTTTTAAAGAAATTAATAAAATCTTCTTCGGCAAAACTAATTTTGTAAGAATTGTCGTCGGGACCTATTTTAAATCCACCTTTGACTGCATCGCTAAAACTTAATTCAAGCTTTGCATTTAATTCTTTTCCTGTTTTGGCTTTAAAATATTTCTCAAATTCATTCTCCATCTTTTCAGGAAGCAAAACAGACAGGTCTACGGATTCTTTTTTCTGAGGATCCCAATTTTTGATGATCGTTTCAATAATTTCTTTAACGAATTTTTCATCGTCAAAAGCTTTTTTAACAGGCTCATCAATAACCTTGCTGGTTATAAGATCGGTGATTTGCTGCTTTACCGTTCGCAGGGTTTGTTTGGAAGCCAACTCCAATTCGGCATGAACATTTTTTTTGATTTCTTCTGACTTTTGTTCAGCATCTTCTATAATCTCTTTGGCTTCTTTTTGAGCATTTTTCTTAAGCTTATCTGCTTCGGCTTTAGCTTCTGCAATTATTTTATCAGCTTCCTCATTAGCTTTTTCGACACCTTCGTTGTAAAGCTTTTGTGTTAATTCCTGTAGTTTATTTTCCATTGTACAAAGGTCTATAATGTTTTACAAAAAATTGAAATACAAATCTAATAACTTAATTTCATTTTTCAACAAATATTTATTTTATTAGATATTTAAATTTATAAAAAAATAATCAATTAAGTTATATTTAGTTGCTGTTTACTAACCAATTAAAAACACAAATTATAAAATCTAAAGTTCATTCCGGGCAAATGTATAAGAGCAGAAATAAATATCCAAACTTTTCTGTTATTTTTTTAACAGTGTTATTCAATTAACAGCATGTTATAAAACAACCTGATCATTTATTAAAAAACTTAATGGTAAGAGAAACTTCAAGAAATGTGTATATAAAATAAAGGATAAGAAAAGTAATAAGAAAAAATTTGGCATGATCGGTATTAAAAAGTGCATATACTAAAATAAACACAAGGTATGCCATCATTTTAATCCCGGAAATCATCATAAAACGAGAAGAAAAACGGCTATACCCTTCTTTACTAACTTTTAAAACAGAAAAATGCAAAATTCCTGTTAAAGAAGCAATAATGAAAAGATTAAGCCAAAATACCGGGTGATAGTATGTTTTTAATACGGTTTGAAATAGAATAAGCGCAACCAATCCTAAAAAAACGGTTAAGATTGCTTCTTTGATTAAAAATTTTTTAAAGGCTTTCATTATTACTTCTCTGGTTTTGTAAAATCTTTAATGGTACAATAGGTTTAAAAAGCCGAAATGAATAACACTCATTAAATATAGGAAATTCAATAATAGATATCCATTGACCGGTTTTTATATCACCCAGATATACCTGTTACAATAATTGCAATCATTTGAAATATACAGGTAAAATAACATGCACAATGGATTACGCGCTTTTTTGTTCTTTGTTTTTGAACTTGTTCTCTTCTGTACTTACATTGGAACGCAATTCTTCGCTCATATTACAGTTACCTGTAAACCTGGAGCCGGGGTCTATAGCAAGTTTTTTCGTAGCAATATCACCATTTATTTTAGCGGTTGCCTTAAGTGATAGTAATTCACCAACTTTAATTTTACCGTTTATAGCGCCTAAGACCTCTGAATTTTTACAAATAATTTCACCTTTAACTTTACCGGTTTCACCAATAACAACTTTACCAGTAGTATTCAGGTTACCATTTAAAGCTCCATCGATACGAATATCTCCATTCGATGTAATATCCCCTGTAATTTCTGTTCCTACAGCAATTAAATTTATTGCAGCAGTGGTTTCTGGTTCGTTATTCTTTGCCATATTATATTACTTTTTGTTTTTTAAAATATTCAACTTTATTTCTGCAGGACAAATATATTATTTTTTTAAGCAAGGTTCTTTATTTTTAACAAATATAAATACATAATAGTTTATAACACTCAATTTATGGTTTTATTGCTTATCCTGATTAATTTATAAACTATATAATTTTATAAATAAGCACCGAAGGGCGTAATTTATTTTTTTAAAATTGATAAAAATCGATACCAAATATCAATTCAGCAAATACATTACTACGCCCGGGAATATAACCTATTCGCACACCAGAATTTAATGGAAACATGGTTCGTAACAAATGATAATCAAAAGTAAATTCAAGCCCGAAACTGGATAAGTAATCTTTTTGTGTATGAACAACTGCTGAGTTTTGGTCATAATAACTGTATTGATTGATGGCTAAATCGTAAAACAAAGAACTTCTAATGCGTTTAAAATATACCAGAGGGCCCAAACTCCAATCTGGATAGGCCAAAGGAAAAACATAATCGCCATAAATCTTAAATAACTTTTCGGTTCTGGAACGCTCCATACCTCTGGGAAAAGTAAATCTGGATGAGTATAAATACAGCTGAGGGCTTTGATATTGATATCCTACATCAAATTTAAACCCATGGTTTTTAAATAATCCGGGTAAAAAAATCCGTGAATCTATGGTTGATATATAACCAAAAAAATCATTGTCAAAAGGAGAATTATATAAATTATAATCAATGATCATTCCAGCTCTTGGCTGAATGTCCCGATGAGCTTTACGCGTATAATAGTACAAATAGGCTTGAAAGTTCATAAACTCCAACCCCCGCTGATAATAGTTTTTTAGGTAATGGTGATAGTACCTATTACTATATTCAAGGCTTATGCCGGGATAAAATCCGGCATGGTATTTCCCACGGCTCAGGTTAAACGGGATATAGGTCTCAATGGTAAAATTGCTATTATCATAATTTAATGACGGCACCCAATCAACATCAGAAGCAGCAAAATATTCATGTTTATCACCATAGTCTGAGTTAATTTTTATGTACGGATACCACCCTTTATAAATCAACGATGAAGAAATAAAATGATGATTGTTTTTATACGCATATCCAATTACAGACTCCATGGTACTTAATTTATTCTGCGAAAGAATCATTAACCCGGGATAAATCATATTATTAATATAGGAGGGGTCAGCAAAAACATCCTGAAAATCAAACGCTTCATAATCTATATAAAAAGGAGCCCAACTGTGGAAATAAAAAAGATTTGCCAGCCTTGAATAAGAATTTGTTGTATATTCTTTTTTCGGGATGTTCGCAAAATCGATCTTTCCAGTTTCTTGAGATGTTAGTTTTTCGGCTATATAGTCTTTTTTATAATCTTTCAGCTCTTTTTTATGCCACAAAGCCCTTTCTACAGGGATCATGGAAATGCCAAATCCTTGCGAATTGTATTCGCTTGCAAAAATATACTGTCCATTCGCTCCCAGGTCAAAATCAGATATTCCGTATTTCGAAGCTGTTAGCTGGTAAAATGACTGATTCAAAAAATTGTAGGCATAAATATTATCTACTCCATTGTAGGTGGAATGAAAGAAAATATGGTCTTTGGAAGGATGTATACGCTGAATGTCAATTCCGGGTATAGCAAACACAGGCTCCCATTGCTTTTCAACAAAATCATAACGGCTAACCTGTTTTTGATTTCCGATTATCTCAATAATATAAATAAATCTTTCATCACCAGACCATTTAGGGCGCTGAATAAAATTACCGTTTGGCGAAGCAATTTTTTGAGCGATAAATCCATTGTATGAACTAATAATATTTAAAAAATATTTATTTGTTGGGGTTACTTCAATTACGGCTATCTTATTGGCATCGGCCGAAATATCCGGGCTAAAATACCGCACCTTGTCAACAACTAACCTTTCTTCTTGTGTTTCTATATTAAACAACTTGACCGATGTATATTCTCTGTTATGCCATCGGGCATCGGGCCTGTATTCGGCCCAAACAATAAATTTACCGGACACCGAAAAATCTTCAGAAATTAATGGCCCCGGCTCTAACAAAACCTTTTCTTCCCCTTTGCTAATTTCTACAAAGCGTGGAATATGAGAAAACCCTTTTTTAAGCGCAACTATTCGATCGTTGTTTAAATATTGTGGATGCAAATAATCTGTATAATCTGATTTATCAGGACTAATAATATTTGTTGTCGTATTCTTTGTATTTTGGCTTTCGGCTTTCCATAAACTATCTAAAAAAGAAAAACTTTTCTGATATAGTTTTTCATGGGAAAGGCCGGTATGTTTTTTTAAGCCTTGATTGAAAGCCAGGTTGGTTGGCAAAAGGGTGTATGAATTTTTTGCAACATGATTAACAACTTTACTCCAGGTTTCAGCTCCATATTTACTTCTTACAAAGGCTGTAAATTGATATCCATATTCATAATAATTAGGAACATAATCTTTATAAGAGCCAAACAATATTTTGTCAAATGAAAACTCCTTTTCGCCATCCATCAGAATAGTGCGTATACCTCTTTTAAAATAGGGCAACCGCCCACGTCCAAAAGACGAAAGCGCGGTTTCTGTGGCTACAGCATCTCCTTCGTAAAACCACATAGGCAATTGTCCGGCAACCAGCCCTGTTGCCTGCTGTCCAAAAATTAATGATAATATTTTTGTAACTCCCTGATTTAATTTGTCGATTTGTACAACATGTCTCAACTCATGTATACATAAGTGATTTAACCAGTCGCCGGGATACATGTTTTGCGCAGGCGTTGTAAACAATTCCATCCTTTTGGGAGCCCATGAGACATATCCGTTCGAACGTATAGATTGTGGGTGAATAATTACAGAGATTTTCTTAGGCTCATTGTCAAGGGTGTTGCTTACTTTTTTATAATTAAATTCTAAAATGTTGGCTACTTTTTGAGCTGTATTTTCGTTCTCTTCAGGAAAAATAATTTGAAAATTTTCAGATTTTATATGCTTCCATTTAATCGATGCAGGACTCTGTCCAGTGGAATAAAACTGAGCATAAGACGTTATAACACAAAAATAAAAAAACAATAATAATCCGCTTATTCGGGTTACATTTTGCATACACTTACTTTTGAATAACTACTTTTTGCGAATGAACAAACCCTTTTTCTCCTGTAAATTTAAAAATATAAATCCCATTTTTTAGATTTTGCAAAGGAACTTCGTAGCTTGAATTCGACGTTATAGTAATTGCCTTTTTTATACAAACCTCTCCGACAGAAGAAATCAATTCAAAAATCCCTTTTTGTTCTAAAATATTGGCAGTTGAAAATTGAAGCATTTCTTGCACAGGATTTTTTACAATTATATCTCTTTTATAATTTTCTGTTTTTTCAACATCTGTTGATGATGAAACTGTATAAGAATATTCATCACTGGAAACTATTTCTTCATCCGCATCATTAAAACCTGTAACTTTAAAAAATATTTCAGCTCCTGCCTCCTGTTTTGGAATAATGCCAGCAAAGGAATAGCCCGAAGGATTCATTAATACACTTTGGCTGAAATTTTCTGACGAATATCCGTATTTTATGCTTAGTTCATTCACCTGGCCATTTTTGTCGGTTAAGTCAGCAAACACAATAACATCATTCCCACTTCCCGGTTTTTCAGGTTGGAAATTAACATTTGAAATAAGGAGTTCTGCTGCATCCTGACTTACTTCAAGTTCCAAATAAACAGGTAAATGATCGGACATTTTATATAATGCCTGAGCCACTTCATTGGGTACACTTGAATTTGATGTTGTATTTAAAGCTACATCAAAAGCACTTCCGTCCTGTCCTATTGTTGTATGTGACTCATCAATATATTTTAAATTTTTATTGCCAGACATGATGTCGTTCGAGGCTAAAATAAAATCGAACCGGTCATCCATTCCTCCTGTTGAATAACAATCGCCGCTGGTATGTGTAGATTGGGTATGATAATAACGGAAGTCATAATTCTTATGCCATTCTCCAATCTGATCTGCTGGATCATTAAATGCATATTCGGCATAATCGGGGTTTATCAGGTTTTGAAAAGCCTTTTCGGAGGGAGTATATACATTCAAATCTCCCAGCAAAAGGATATTTCCGGGTTCTTCTGAATTTTTAAAGTAGTTCATTATAATTTCTGTTTCAACGGCTCGTTGCTCTTTATTTTCCGGATCATTTCCAGCCTTTAAATGTGCCACAACACAAGTAATAAAAGAAGTATCGTTCGTTTCAGCTAAGTCATCGGCATTAAAATAAAATTGATACACATTAAAAATCTTATTTAATCCCGAATAATAAAAACTTAAAGGATAATGCCTTTTTAAAGTCAATTTTTCATAGTTGTAAAAAACGGTATTTGCCAAAAAGATTTCAGGGAACTCTGTTGGTCTGTACTTTGTAACTCCATCAACATTGAGTGCATTATCTAATAAATAGGTAGCATCCTCTTCTATGGGATAACCACCTTCGCCATCCAGCTCATTTACAGTAAAAATATCAGGGTTAACGTGTTGAATAATTGTTTTCAGATATTCATTTTTATCATCAATATCATTGTTGTTGTCATCGCAACCATAATAATTTTTCCCATAGTAAAGCAGGTTATAATGCATAATTTTAAGGGTGTCTCCGGCATTACTAAATTGGGTAAACAAAACAATCGTAAAAGCTAATATTATTTTTTTCATTGAATAGTCTTTTTCCTTACATCATTAAATTAAAACATCAAGTTAAATTTATTTTGCTTTATACCCTTCCTGTGTTAATATTTGTGTTATTTTTTCTCTGAAATCTCCCTGAATTAATATTTCACCATCCCTAACAGAACCACCAACTGCACATTTTGTTTTTAACATTTTGGCCAAATCTTTTAAATCATCTTCGGTGCCAATAAATCCATTTATCAACGTTGCTTGTTTACCCCGCTTTTTGGCTTTATTATCAAGATAAATTTTAAGTTTTTGCTGATTGGGAGGAAGTGTTTCCTGCTGCTCTTCATCATTCGTATATTCATAATCAAAATCCGGATTGGTTGAATAAACAATATTTTTCCTGCTTTTCTTATTTTTTTTTACCATCACCCTATGGTTTTTTTATTTTCAAATCAAATAAATGTTTCAGAATTTGGCTAAATTACGTAATTTCGAGGCAAAATCTTTGAGCATTTAATATTTTTTGATTTTCTATACAATAATTAAAGTTTTAAGCCATTAATTATCAAGAATTGGATTAGATTTGAAACCAAATATAAAATTTTAACAAAACGATGAGTAACTTTAAAATTGTTAATCGAATCAGTGGATGGATTATTTTTTTAATTGCCGCAACGGTATACCTTTTAACCATTGAGCCAACTACAAGTTTTTGGGACTGTGGAGAGTTTATAGCATCAGCCTATAAACTTCAAGTTGGGCACCCTCCAGGGGCGCCATTATTTATGATTATTTCCCGTTTTTTTACACTTTTTACAAGTGATGTTACCAATGTAGCAAAAATGGTAAATGCCATGTCGGCATTAGCCAGTGCCTTTACTATATTATTCTTGTTTTGGTCAATTACACACCTGGCTAAAAAAATGTTTGCTAATTCCAAAAACCTATCGCTTGCACAAGTCATTGCAATTATTGGAAGTGGAGCTGTTGGTGCACTGGCATATACTTTCTCCGATACATTCTGGTTTTCTGCTGTTGAAGGGGAGGTTTATGCTATGTCGTCGTTATTTACTGCTTTTGTTTTTTGGGCAATCCTTAAGTGGGAAAATATTGCCGATGAAAAATACGCTAACCGTTGGCTCATTCTAATTGCCTATTTAATGGGTCTGTCCATTGGTGTTCATTTGCTTAATTTACTTGCAATACCTGCTATTGTTTTTGTTTTCTATTTCAAAAAATACAAAGTAACACGTGCAGGGATGATCAAAGCATTTATTGTTTCAATGGTGATTCTGGGAGCAATAATGTATGTTATTATACCCGGCCTGGTAAAAGTGGCATCATGGTTCGATCTTTTGTTTGTAAACGGCTTTAAACTTCCATTTAAATCCGGAGCTATTTTTTATATTGCTCTACTCCTGGCCTTAATCATTTGGGGTTTGTATTATACTTCAAAAAAGAAAAAGGTTATCATGAATACAATCCTTTTGGTTGTTACTGTAATTGTTATCGGGTATTCAAGTTTTGCTATGATTGTTATCCGTTCAATAGCCAATCCTCCAATGGACGAAAATAATCCGGAAACAGTATTTAACCTTTTAAATTACATAAACCGTGAACAATATGGAAGCAGGCCTTTATTTAAAGGTCAATATTATAATGCTCCCATTGTTGATAGTGAAACGCCTCATACATACAGACAAAAAGACGGTAAGTACGTAAAATCTTACAGTTTAAATGACAAATATGAATATGATGATAGATTTACAACCATCTTTCCACGAATGTACAGTCCACAACCAGAGCATGTTGATGAGTATAAAAAATGGGCTAATATCAAAGGGAAAAAAGTAACGATTTCAAATTATCAGGGCGAACAAGAAATTAGGCATGTACCAACTTTTGGAGAAAACTTAAAATTCTTTTTCCGTTACCAGGTAGGGCACATGTACCTGCGTTATTTTATGTGGAATTTTTCGGGCAGGCAGAATGATATCCAAGGACATGGAGAACTTTTAAATGGGAATTGGATCACCGGTATCAATTTTATTGACAATAAATTAATTGGCCCACAAGAAAATCTGCCGGATAGTATTAAAGATCATAAAGCCCGCAACGCTTATTATATGTTACCATTGCTACTTGGGCTTATTGGGTTCTTTTTCCAGTTAAGGCGTCATTCTAATGATTTTATTGTCGTCATGTTGTTATTTATATTTACCGGGATTGCAATTGTAGTATACCTTAATCAATACCCTTTACAACCACGTGAACGGGATTATGCTTATGCCGGCTCATTTTATGCTTTTTCTATATGGATAGGATTAGGTGTACTTGGTATTTATAACTTTTTTAGGAAAATAGCCCATGCTGTATTTAGTGCAATATTAGCCTCTGTATTATCTCTTATTTTTGTTCCCGGTATCATGGCCAAAGAAAACTGGGATGACCACGACCGGTCGAACCGCTATATGGCAAGAGATTTTGCTTATAACTATCTAAACTCATGTGAACCTAATGCTATTTTATTTACGCATGGAGATAACGATACGTTCCCGTTATGGTATGCCCAGGATGTTGAGGGCATAAGAACAGATGTCAGGGTTGTCAATCTTTCGTTGCTTAACACCGACTGGTATATCGACCAAATGAAACGCAAAGCATACGAATCAGAACCTGTGCCTTTCGGTATGACCCACGAAGAATATCTTAATGGTGTTCGCGATGTCATTTACATCAATGACAGGATTAATGACTATGTTGATGCTAAACGCGTTGTAGACTTCCTGAAGAATGATGACAAAAGAACAAAGTTACAAGTGGGAGCTAACGAATGGGTTAATTACCTCCCAACCAACAAAATTATTGTCCCTGTTGATTCAGCAAAAGTTATTACCAATGGAACGGTTAAGCCTGAAGATGCAGACAAAATTGTTTCAGAAATCAGGTTCGAAATCAATAAACAAAGAATTGTTAAAAGTGAGATGATGATTTTGGACTTGTTGGCTAACAACAACTGGGAAAGGCCTGTTTATTTTGTCTCTACAGCTGGTGATGGCAATATTGGCCTCGAAAACTATTTACAAAAAGAAGGTTTTGCATACAGGCTGGTACCTATTAAAACATCATCCAAAGGATATCTTGAAACAGGGCGTATCGATTCCGATATCATGTATAAAAAACTAATGGAAGAGTTTAAGTGGGGTAATATGAATGATCCGGATATTTGGATAGATCATACAACAAACAGGACCATTTCAGTGATTAAAATAAGAAATCTTTTTACACGCCTAGCTAAACAACTAACCCGGGAAAACAAAAGAGATTCTGCTTTAGCGGTATTAAACAAAGGCCTTGAATTAACACCAAAGAGCAATGTACCTTATGATTTGTTTACCCTGGACATGATTGAAGCATTATATCTGGCTGGAGGGCAGGAAAATGCTGATTCTCTGGTTCATGATTTTGCAGCCATAACCAATGAGGAATTAAACTATTATTTCTCGTTACCTTCCAAGTTTGCACAATCGCTCGATTATGAACAACGTGTTAGTATTCACTACCTGCAACGTATGGGTGAATATGCTAAACGTTACGGAGACCCGGAGCTAGCAAAAAAAATTGAAGAAGATTTAAACAATTCCTTCAGTATGTTTTCCGCTAAGCAGCCCTAAACATAACAATATCAAAATAACAAAACATCCGGAGGAGTTAAACCTTCGGATGTTTTTTTGTCAATCATCTTTTTTCATAAATTTATCATTTTAATATCATAAAAAGGTATACCTTTGCTCGCTTAAATTTTAGGGGAAATGCAAAATATCAAAAACATTGCAATTATAGCACACGTTGACCATGGCAAGACAACCCTGGTTGATAAAATGCTATTGCTCGGCAAGCTTTTCAGGGAGAATGAAAATCCGGGTGATTTAATATTGGACAGTAATGACCTGGAGCGTGAAAGAGGAATTACAATTTTGTCGAAAAATGTTTCAGTAACATACAAAGACCATAAAATAAATATTATTGATACGCCGGGACACGCCGATTTTGGAGGAGAAGTGGAAAGGGTGCTAAACATGGCAGATGGCGTTTTATTGCTGGTAGACGCTTTTGAAGGAACCATGCCACAAACCCGTTTTGTGCTGCAAAAAGCCTTAAGCCTTGGATTAAAACCCATTGTTGTAATCAATAAAGTTGACAAACCAAACTGCCGCCCTGAAGAGGTTCAGGAGCAGGTTTTCGACCTGATGTTTAATCTCTATGCCACAGAAGAACAACTGGATTTCCCAACGATTTACGGTTCGGCTAAAGAAGGATGGATGTCTGACGACTGGAAAAAACCAACCCTGAATATCATCCCTTTAATGGATTGTATCATAGAAAATATTCCCGACCCAAAAACTTACGAAGGAACACCACAGCTTCTTATTACATCATTAAATTATTCGCCCTATGTAGGAAGAATTGCCATTGGAAAGCTTTTAAGAGGAACACTCAAACAAGGTATGCCCATATCGCTGGTAAAAAGAGACCAATCCATCAAAAGAACAAAAATTAAAGAACTACTCACTTACGAGGGGCTGGGCAAAAAGAAAACCGAAAAGGTTGAAGCCGGTGATATTTGTGCTTTAGTTGGGATCGAAGACTTTCAGATAGGCGACACGGTTGCTGATTACGAAAACCCCGAAGGCTTAGACCCGATAGCAATAGACGAACCTACCATGAGCATGCTTTTTACCATTAACGACTCTCCATTCTTTGGTAAAGATGGTAAATTTGTTACCTCACGACACCTTAAAGAACGCCTGGAAAGAGAACTGGAAAAAAATCTGGCATTAAAGGTTGAGCCATCAGGTTCGGCTGATGCATTTAATGTTTACGGGCGTGGTGTATTACACCTTTCAGTACTTATAGAAACGATGAGACGCGAAGGCTATGAGCTGCAAGTTGGACAGCCCAAAGTAATCATTAAAGAAATTGACGGAGAAAAACATGAGCCGGTGGAAGATTTAACCGTAGACCTGCCGGAAGATTTTTCGGGCAAAGCGATTGAAATTATTCAGCAACGAAAAGGCGAAATGATGAATATGGAACGTAAAACCGACCGGGTTTTACTAGAGTTCATAATCCCTTCAAGAGGCATCATCGGTTTAAAAAATATTATGATGACGGCTACTGCCGGAGAAGCGGTAATATCACACCGTTTTAAGGCGTTTGAGCCTTATAAAGGCGATTTTGAAAAACGCCAGGCGGGTTCATTAATTGCTATAGAAACGGGGACGGCTATTGCCTATGCCCTGGATAAATTGCAAGACAGAGGACGATTTTTTGTATCGCCACAGGAAGAAATTTACGAAGGGCAGGTGGTTGGCGAAAACGCCAAAGCAGGAGACCTGGGCGTAAATATCACCAAAACAAAAAAACTTAGCAACGTAAGGGCTTCAGGATCAGACGAAAAGGTAAGAATAGCTCCGCCGGTTAAATTTTCACTCGAAGAAGCATTGGAATATATTCAGGAAGACGAATATGTTGAGATTACTCCCAAAGCGATCCGATTACGAAAAACATTTTTAAAAGAGCACGAACGCAAACGAATGCAAAAATAATTTAATATTTTAGCAAAAAAATCAAAATAATTTATCAGGCTTGAAAAAAGGGCTGGTCATAAAATCCACTGGCAGCTGGTATTCGGTTAAAGATACACAGAGCGGAGAAGTAATTTCTTGTGCCATAAGAGGCAAATTACGCATTGAAGGGATCAAGAGCACCAATCCGGTTGCTGTTGGTGATTATGTGGCATATGACATTCCAGCCAAAACAAATACAGGAATTGTACAACATGTTCTTGATCGAAAAAATTATATTGTTCGCAAATCAACCAACTTATCGAAGCAAACCCATATTTTAGCTGCTAATATCGATCAGGCAATATTAATGGTAACTATAAAAAACCCGGTTACTTATTCAGTTTTTATCGACCGCTTTTTAATTACTGCCGAAGCTTATGAAATACCTGCCAAACTTATTTTTAATAAAATAGATTTATATAATGATGAGGAGGCCGAACAACTTAATGATTTTATAAAAGCTTACAAGATAGCAGGATATGATTGCATT
>CAZSIC010000008.1:4044-12606 GCA_964606845.1 uncultured Bacteroidales bacterium | reverse complement strand
CTTCGGTAAACCAAAAAATTAACATTGATAAAACTGAGCAACTTTTAAAAAATAAAGTCACTTTAATAGCTGGAAACTCTGGCGTTGGAAAATCCTCCTTAATTAATTTAATTGATCCAACGCTTAATTTAAAAACCAGCGAAATTTCCAACTACCATAAATCAGGCAAACATACAACTACCTTTGCAGAGATGTTTGATCTTTGTATTGGCGGAAGTATTATAGACACTCCCGGCATAAGAGGTTTTGGGCTTCACGATATTGAAAAAGAAGAGCTGTTTCATTATTTCCCGGAAATTTTTAAAGCTTCGGCAGACTGCAAATTTTACAACTGCACACATGTTCACGAACCTTGCTGTGCGGTAAAAAAAGCAATTAAAGAAGAAAAAATTCATCCCATGCGATATAAAAACTATCTAAACATCCTTTTCGATGAAAATTCTAAACATCGTTTATAAACATTAACAAGACTTTCAAATTCAAATCACATCCTTTCATCATAATTCTTTTATTCCTCTTATTTTTTTTATTAACTTGTACACTTAAATTAAATAGAGTTGTTGTTTTGTATTTTTAGATGAAAAAGTTTATTTATTTATTTTTCTTATCTGTTTTACTCATCAACCTTTCTTGTAAAAACAAGGAAGGCAAAGATTTAAATATAAAGCACCTCAACCAGGTGGCAAAAAACATTAACGCCGATTTGCAAAATACTTCCATGTATCTCGAAAACCTGGCTTTTTTTCTAAAATACAAAGTCCCGTTTGATGATGCCGTAAGTTGGGATAATACAAATTATCATAGAAAATCCCATCCATTTTATTTTGCATCTTATAAAGAAAACGCTTCTGCAATATATTTGCCGGGTAATATAAAATTAACCGAGGAGATAAAAAAAAGGATTATAAACAGCGAAATACTTGACTCGTTGTTTATAAAATTTATCAACGACAATGTTTTTGTCCATCAGATTTACTTTTTAGACAATCATTCGTTTTTACGTATATACCCCTATATTGATATTGCAAGGTATTTCACCGATCCTGTTAACCTAAAAGAATTCCTGCCCTACCAAAAAGTTAAACTAAAACCATTGTTGGAAGATAATTCATATTGGGTAGAAACTCCTTATGCCGATCCTTATGGCCGGGGGTGGATTGTCTCATGTATTGAGCCGGTATATTATCGCGACGAATTTATTGGTATTATTGCAGCTGATATCCCATTAAATAATCTTTTACAGGAGTACTTTAAAAATCATTCGCAAATTCTTATTTTAACGGATCAAGAAGGAAATGTAATTTGCAACACCAAGAAAGGATCAAAATTATTTAATATTCCATGGTTTAAAGAGTTTCATTACCACAAACCAGTAACGAAAAATATATTAATTTATAACTCTCCTCCCCTTGCCGAACATCAGGATAAAAGTGTAAGAAAAGCAATAAAAAAATTGCTGGGCGGAGATATAAAGGCACATTTTTATTTAGATGGTAAAAAATATACCATTTATAAAGCAGAGATAAAAGAAACAAAATGGTTATTGCTTAAAATTATTTAATGAATTAAGGGATTTTAATTATGAAAAAATTCTATTATTTAGTTGCCGCCGTAGTTGTTATTGTCCTAGTAGCTAATATCTATTATGGATTTCACATTTACAAGCAACAATTAGACTTCCACACCAATATGCTGTTAAACCAGACAGAGATTTGCGGTTGGGAAATTGAACAGTCGGGCTATGAGTTCGAAAATGAAATCAATTATATTGTCTTTTCTTCTGATTTAGCTCATTTTTTCGAGGATGAAGAAAATATGGACATGAAGCTCAAAAAACTGGAGCTTTTCTATTTTAAATATCAAAAATTAATTAAGAATATTAAACTCGTTGATAACAATAAAAATGTATTTAGCCTTTTTAAAGATAAAACGAACCACTTTATAAGTGATTACTACATATCGCAAAAGCAAACGGAACTGAGAGACCGTGAAGGTATTTTTAAAAATAATGATGAAACTTACACCTACCTGCTACCCGTTTTTTTCGAAAATAATACAGTACTAAATATTCTTATTAAGGTAGATATTGACCATTATATTAATTCGGTATTTGAAAATTATCATATGGAGCAAACCCTTTGGCAAGGGCTTATTGATATGAATGGTAATATCATTTCAAATAATTTATCCCGAGATACGATTAAGATTGAAGAACTGGATCATATTATTACTGAGCTTAATAATGGATTTAACGGATCAATAAGGCAAAAAGTAACTGCAAATAATCAAGCCAGCGAATATTTATCAGCCTATTATCCCATAAGAATTTTAGGCAATGATTTAGGAATTATTTTTTCCCTCGAAACCAAAATAATTATCGATTCGGTTATAAAAAACTCAATCATTGTTTCATTCTCTACCTTTTTTGTTCTGATCTTTATTATTATACTGTTTATTATTTTTATTAAACGAAAGAATCTTGAGCAATCAAAAATAAAGCAATCGGAAAAAGCGATGAAACAGATGCTGGAATCATTGCCTATAGGAATAATGACCCTAGACGATGAAAGAGTGGTTAAGTCGGTGAATAATACTGCCATGAAAATCTTCGGATTACAAAAAGCCGATGAGTTAACCGGAAAAAAGCTTACAGACCAGTTTCTGGTTTCAAGAAATTTTCAAGACAGTGAGTCATTTTCA
Source organism: uncultured Bacteroidales bacterium (assembly GCA_964606845.1). GTDB lineage: Bacteria > Bacteroidota > Bacteroidia > Bacteroidales > UBA12077 > UBA12077. Next base: position 9,906 of record CAZSIC010000008.1, on the reverse strand, counting down.
TACAGCGAAAACCTTAACCAGTATGTATATTACGATGACAATGATAATGAGGTAGTTATTTACAAAAAAGAGATCCCTTTTACGGTTGATGGTGAAAAAATATCGCTTGAAGCCTTTATTGATATAACTCCTATCGAAATAGCAAGAAAAAGAGAAGTTGCTGCCAATAAAGCCAAATCAGAGTTTCTTGCAAAAATGAGCCACGAAATAAGAACGCCCTTAAACGGGATTATTGGAATGGCGAATACGCTTGAAAATTTAAATTTAGATGATAAGCAGGCTGATGCTGTAAATATCATTCTGAAATCAGCAGATTTATTGCTTTCAATCATTAATGATATTTTGGATTTTTCGAAAATTGAAGCCGGCAAAATGGTTATTGAAGAAACGCCTTATAAAGTTCGGGAAGAAGTTGAAGCTACCGTTTCCCTTTTTAAACCAAAAGCCGAAGAAAAAAACATCGAACTAAGCGCAATTGTCAATTCAAATGTACCCGATAATATTATTGGGGATCCTTTCCGGTTAAAACAGGTAATATCAAACCTTATTGGCAATGCGATTAAATTTACTTACGAAGGAAAAATTATTCTTTCTGCCGGATTAGAAAAAAAACAAAACGGATATATCACCCTACACTTTTCTATTGAAGATACCGGCATAGGGATTCCAAAAGAAAAACTAAAAGATATTTTTGCATCTTTTTCCCAGGCCGATGGTTCAACAACAAGAAAGTTCGGTGGTACAGGGCTGGGTATTACAATATCAAAACAACTGGTTGAGTTAATGGGGGGAGAAATATGGGTTGAAAGCCCCTCATCCATTTCATATGACCCACAATACAGTGGCTCTAAATTTTCGTTTACTATACAGGTCTATTCTAATGAAAAATTAACAAAAGACATTGACTTTTCTTCCATAAAAGATTATAAAGAAATTGATGTTTTAATCATTAATAATAAACCTGACGAAGAAAAAAGTTTAATTCAGTCTTTTGATAGTTTCGGTACAACCAATGAAGTTATTACGCCAAAAGATGATCCGATAGGTAAGATAGAAGCCGGATTAAATGGCAAGGGTAAAAGGTATCATCTCTTAATGATAAAAGATAATGCCGACTTTAATGGAATTTTGTTTGCCCGAAAATTATTTGAAAAACGAATTTCAGATAAAACGATTTTAGCTGTAGTAAGTTCTAACGACCAACCGGGCAATTATGTAAAATGCAAAATGAATGGTGTTGATTATTACTTAATAAAACCCTACGAGGCATCAGAAGTTTTTGAAATACTCCAAGACAACTTTCCATCACTCATATTTGAAGGTAAAGTTCTTCCCGAATTAAATAAATTAAAAAAAGACATCAATATTCTTTTGGCAGAAGATAATATCATTAATCAACGCGTAGCACAAACCATTTTTAAAAACCTGGGATATGAGATAACCATTGCCCAAAATGGGAAAGATTGTGTGGAAAAAGTTAAAGAAAATAAATTCGATATTATTTTTATGGACATAATGATGCCCGAAAAAGATGGTATTGAAGCAACAGCCGAAATAAGAAGTATGGGATACCAAATACCCATCATTGCTATGACAGCAAATGCCCGTGAAGAAGACAAAACCCAGGCATTTGATAGCGGAATGAACGATTACCTGGCAAAACCGGTTCGAATAGAAGAAATTAAAGAGGTATTAATTCGATGGTTTTCCGAACAAAACCATTAGCCAATCCAATAAGTTAAATTAAAAGTTAAAAACATTTAAATAAATATAATGACTTCACACGAAATTGATTATAAAATTATAGGAGACGATATCCAACTGGTGGAGGTTGAGCTTGATCCGGGCGAAACTGTTATTGCAGAAGCAGGAGCAATGACTTATATGCAGGATGGTATTTCATTCGAAACTAAATTAGGCGATGGTTCAACTCCCAACCAGGGATTTATGGGTAAATTATTCTTTGCCGGAAGCCGATTGATTACGGGAGAATCAATATTTATGACCCACTTTACGAATCAGGGACCAGGGAAGAAAAAAGTTTCTTTTGCAGCACCTTATCCCGGTAAAATTATTCCTGTTGATTTAAAAGAAAGCGGAGGGCAAATTATTGTACAGAAAGATGGCTTTTTGTGCGCTGCACTGGGCACCAATATTTCTATCTACCTAAATCGAAAGCTGGGTGCAGGACTCGTTGGTGGCGAAGGATTTATTTTACAAAAACTTACTGGTGATGGTAAAGCTTTTATTCATGCCGGAGGAACGGTAATTGAAAAATCATTAAATAACGAAACCTTAAGAATAGATACGGGTTGTATCGTAGCTTACGAACCACAAATAAATTTTAATATTGAAAGCGCCGGAAGTTTAAAATCAATGGTTTTTGGTGGCGAAGGACTTTTCCTTGCTACACTCCAGGGAACAGGGAAGGTTTGGTTACAATCTATGCCTATACGCAAACTTATCCAAAGAATTTCTCCTATGGGCAAAAATACCCGCAAAGGAAACCAATCTATCCTGGGTAATTTTCTGGAAAGGTAAAGTAAAACGAACGTTTTTATCTGCCGGAGGCGGTACTGTCCGTTTTTTCCATTTATTCAGGTGATGACTCGGAGTCATCACCTGAATACACTATACTATTGCCACTTTAAGAATGTGGCCAGCAATTCAATTATTTGTAGCTTTTTTTATGTAATTTCGCATAAAATACTCTACCATAAATGGCTATAAAAATCAATATTCAAGACTTTAAGGAAAAAACGAAAACAACGCCGGTAATAGATGTCCGTTCTCCCAAAGAATTTGAAACAGGGCATATTCCCGGAGCTTTTAATATTCCCATTTTTAGTAATAAAGAAAGAGCCATTGTGGGAACCGCTTATAAAAAGGAAGGAAGAGAACCTGCCATCTTTAAAGGGCTTGAAATTGTAGGCACAAAACTGCGTAATTTTGCCGAGCAGGCAAGAGTTATAGCAGCACAAAATAACGAATTACTGATATATTGCTGGCGCGGTGGAATGCGCAGTGCTTCAATGGCCTGGCTATTTGAAACCATCGGAATTCAATGTTACATTTTAGATGGTGGATACCAATCATTTCGCAGGTACGGAAAAACATTGTTAACACAGGCCGAAAAATTAATAGTGCTTGGCGGATTAACAGGTAGTGGTAAAACAGATATTCTTATAAAAATTAAAGAAAAAGGAGGGCAAATAATTGACCTTGAGCAACTGGCTCACCATAAAGGGTCTGCATTCGGATCATTAGGCCAGGAAATACAACACACAAATGAGCAGTTCGAGAATTCATTAATTTGGGAATGGTTACAATTAGACTTGTCCAAACCTATCTGGATTGAAGACGAAAGCCACTCCATAGGTTCAAACTGGATCCCATTAGAGCTTTTTGAAAAAATGCGTAAAGCACCGGTTGTAAAAATTGAATTAGATAAACAATTAAGGATAGACAGACTGGTAAAAGAGTATGCTTTATTTGAAACCAAACACCTTGAAAATTGCATATTAAAAATAAGCCAAAGACTTGGTGGCCAAAATGCCAAACAAGCCATAGAATCGCTTAAAAATGGTGAATTTTCTGAGGTTGCAGAAATAACACTTCGTTATTATGATAAAACCTATGAATTTGGATTGGAAAAAAGAAAACATCAAAAGATTTATCCAATCAGACTAGGAAAGGATGCTATAGAAAAAAATACCGAAATTTTAATTGAGTTTGCCCGAAAAAACATTTTCCCGGAATAACTTTTCCAAAGTTTTGAAAACCGGCTGGAAGCCGGTGATCCAAAAAAAGCCGGAGTTTTAAAAAGCTCCGGCTGTTTTATAATATTTTACGTAATCAATTTATTTTTTCACATCATTTCCGTTATATCCCCACTTAACATACATGGAGCCCCAGGTAAATCCGGCACCAAAAGTGGCCAGAATAATATTATCTCCCTTCTTCAGCTGATCTTCCCACTCCCATAAGCATAGCGGTAATGTCGCAGCAGTGGTATTTCCGTATCGCTGGATATTTATCATTACCTGTTCTCGCTTAATTCCCATACGTTTGGCTGTAGCCTCAATAATTCGCATATTCGCCTGATGGGGCACCAGCCAGTTTAAATCATCCGGTGCAACTCCGTGTCTTTCCATCATTTCAACCGAAACATCGGCCATTCTAGAAACGGCCCATTTAAACACAGGTTGACCTTCCTGGTAAATAAAGTGTTCACGGGCATCAACGGTTTCATGTGATGCAGGTTTTACAGAACCACCTGCCTTCTGATGCAGGTGAAACCTTCCGACACCGTCAGACTGAACAATAGAATCAACAATTCCTATATCTTCGGTAGTGGGTTCTAAAAGAACAGCACCGGCACCATCACCAAAGATTGGACAGGTGGTACGATCTTGATAATCAACAATAGAAGACATTTTTTCTGCACCTACCACAATTACCTTTTTACGCGACCCGGTTTCTATAAATTTAGCTGCAGTATCTAAAGCATAAAGAAAGCCGGAACATCCGGCATTTAAATCAAAACTATGAGCATTTTTAATCCCGGCTTTATCGCTAATAATATTAGCTGTAGCGGGGAATTGATGGTCGGGAGTTACCGTGGCACAAATAACCAGGTCAACCTCTTCGGGTGAAGTATTTGTTTTTTCGAGCAACTGATTAACGGCTTTAGTACCTACAAACGAAGAGCCTTCGCCTTTTTCTTTAATAATTCTTCGTTCCTTAATACCTATTCTGGTCATAATCCACTCATCGGAAGTGTCGACCATTTTGCTTAACTCATCATTGGTTAAAATATATTCAGGAACATATGCCCCAATACCGGTAATCGTTGCTCTTTGTTTTGTCATTTAAATGCCTCCTTGATTTTATCCGAAAGTTTAGCTTCAACCACTTCCTTCGTGTGGAGAATCATATTTTTCATAGCCACTTCACGAGATATTCCGTGGCCGATTACAATATTTTTATTTACTCCCAATATTGGAGTCCCCCCATAATTCTCATAATTAAATTTGTCAAAAAAATCGTCTTCAATTTTTCTTTGTTTAATTAATGTATAAAAGGCTTCAGCCTCTTTAAGTATAACATTTCCAACAAACCCGTCACAAACAATAACATCAACCCTGTCATCGCTAAATAATTCATTGGCTTCCACATTGCCAATAAAATTAAAATCCGATGTATCTTTCATTAATTCGTGTGCCGATTTGGTAACCAGATTCCCTTTTTCTTCTTCCGAGCCAATGTTCATTAATCCTACTTTAGGATTATCGATGTTATAAACATTACTTGCGTATAATGAGCCTAAAATGCCATATTGATATAATACATCAGGTTTTGTATCGGGATTAATTCCAACATCCAGAATCAGTGAGTAATTACCTTCGGGTTTTGGTATTGCAGCAGTAATTACCGGACGAATAACTCCTGGAATTACTTTTACGGCATACATTGCGCCAACCAGCATTGCACCTGTACTTCCGGCACTGGCAAAACCTTCTATTTCTCCCATTGCCAGGAGTTTATAACCCTTTGCTATACTTGAATCGGGCTTTTTAGCAAAAGCCTTTGCCGGATGATCGCTCATTTCAATTACTTGCGACGTATGAACAATATCAAAGTTTTCAGGATTTACTTTTTCTCTAAGTAATATTTCTTTGATTTTATCTTCATCGCCTATTAAAATCAGTCGATCGTTGTATGACAACTCTTTATGAGCTAAAATTGCCCCTAAAACAGCCGCTTCAGGAGCAAAATCACCACCCATAATATCTATTCCAATTCTCATACGGATATATTACAATTAAGCTTTAACTTCTTTCTCAACAGCTAATTGTCCTT
>CAZSIC010000008.1:0-4034 GCA_964606845.1 uncultured Bacteroidales bacterium | reverse complement strand
ACAAACTCTGTGTTACTCATGTGGAGCACCGCAATTGGAACATGCAGCTACAGTTGGAGCCGTAGCTTTGTAATGCGTTCTTCTCTTGTCTCTTCTCTGTTTCGATGTTTTTCTTTTTGGATGTGCCATTTTCTTTTATATTAATATTAATTTTCTTTTAGTTTAATTAAATCGTTCCACCTGGGATCAATTAAATCTTCAGCGGAAGTATCTGATTTTAAATTTTCAATACGTTGTAACATTTCAGGATCGCAAGTGCTATTGCCGTGCTCATCGTCTGGGTGAACACATTTGATCGGCAAACTGATCTTAATACTTTCGTAAATATAATGTGCAAGATTTACCTCATGATCGCCAGGAAGCAGGTAAATAACCTCATCGGTATAGCCTTGTTCCGTTTCTGAGAACTTTACAAACACCTGCCCTTCGAAATTAACCGGCATTTTAAGCTCATCAAGACAACGATCGCAAATTATATTTACAAATCCCTCAATTTTTAAATCTAATTCAAGCAACTGAGGTTTTTTATTCAACGCAACAAAAGCTTTTAGTGTACCACTTTTGATGTCGGAATACTCAATATTATCAAAAAAAAGCTGATCCACATCAAATATAAAATCGTGTACACCTTCACTTAACCCCTGAAATTCAATTCCATATTTGCTTAAATAATCCACCTCACAAAATTTTACATCGTGCAAAAGTATAAATTTATATTTGAATAAAAAAAGAAAAAATATGAAAGGTTACCTATTTGCTAACCTCCTTTACAATTTAATGTTTTCTGAGGACAATACGAATGGTTGTGCCTTTATTTATTTCAGACTGATATACAAAAATTTTTCCATTGTGGTACGATTCAATGATTCGTTTTGAAAGTGACAGCCCAAGTCCCCAACCTCTTTTTTTGGTGGTAAAGCCCGGCTGAAAAATGGTGTTGTATTTCGATTTCGGAATTCCTTTTCCTTCGTCTTTAATATCAATAAACAGAAACTGAACCCTGTCGGCAATACTTATTTTTATATTGCCTGATCCCTCCATCGAATCAATGGCATTTTTACTTAAATTTTCAATTACCCATTCAAAAAGCGGAGCATTAAAGGGCAATAGAATACGGTCGTTTTCAGAAAAATTAAAATAGAAATTAATTTTTTCGGATGACCTTGCTTTAATATAATTGACTGCATTTACAAGAATTGGAATTACATCCTGCTTTTTGAGTTTTGGGGCAGATCCAATTTTAGAAAAACGATCGGTAATTTTTTCCAACCGGTTTATATCTTTTTCGAACTCTTCAACTATTTCCTCATCAACATTTTTCAGCCTTAATAATTCCAGATTAGCCAGTAACGACGAAGTGGGCGTTCCCAACTGATGCGCTGTTTCTTTCGACAGTCCTACCCAAACCTGGTTTTGTTCTGCTTTTCGCGATGTGCTGAAAGCAATATAAGCCACCAGCAAAAAAATAACCATTACAAAAAACTGGATGATAGGGAAATAAAAGAGCCGGGTTAATAAAATGGATTCTTTATAATAGATAAAATTTTTATTGCCGTCGAGTAAAATAATTTCAATGGGCTCGTTTTCTTTTTTCATTATCTCTAGCTGCCGCTCCAGGTATTCAGGGTCGTCTTCCCTGTCAGGGTCAAGGTTACGCGTAGAAACGACATTCCCGTTTTTGTCGGTTAAAATAACCGGCACGGTTTCATTATTTTTAATCACTTCCAGAATAAAAGTATAATCTTTCTCATCGCTATCCAGTCCTGAAAGTTGGCGCATACCCAGCGCCCACAATTCAACTTTTTTTCGCTCTTCTTTTGACAATTGCTTTACCAGGCTATTAGTGGTAAATATGGATGCAGCAGCAATGATTATGGCTACAAACAAAAGGAGTAATTTCCATTTTTGCTTTTTGGTATAAATGCTCAAATCAATCCGTTTTTATGAATAAGGTTATTAATTATACGTAACGAAATCTTTATAATAAATAGTATTTAAAACTCAATAACCCTTAATCAGCTAATATAAATCTTTTTTATAAACTTTTAATGAATCGTATCTTCTTCCCACTCAATTGTAAATTTTTGTTCTTCAAGGTCTATTGTTTCTTTTACCTCTTTTTTTTGATTTTTATTTTCGTCCCACTCAATTTCAAAAATTTCTTTTTGTTGATTTTCTCTTTCTATTAACGTGTCATTTTTTCCCCATCCGAACTCTTCTCTGAAAATATTTTTTAATACTGATCTTTCTTTCTGGAGATTATTTTTTAATTCTTCCCTGGCAGCTTTCCTGTCGTATTTAACCTTGTAGTCGTCTGGATTACCTTCAATTAACAGAAATAGGGCAGTGCGTCCTAATCCGTCATCTTCAATATTTTCAAATTCGCTGCGCCTTTTTACCGATTTTTTTAACCTTCCGGCGATAACATCGGACAAAAGCATTTTAATATGATAGGAAAAATTATTGTCGAACCCATGGATTCCGGATGCTGCAATATTAATAGCCGAAGATTCAATATCCATTTGCGGGATATACAACTTTCCATCTTTAATGGTAATCTGATTTGTTAACGTTGAAAATTTGATGTGTTCCAACTCTTGAACATCAATAAATTTTGATAACCCAAGTAACGGCTCAAAACCGATAATCTCACCATTGGCAATATTGATATTATTTTCTGCATGTATAGCGTTTTTAATTATCTCCAACCTGTCTGTCCACTCTGATGTAAAAAAAACTTCTCCCGAAAGATCTCCATTCAAATTTTTGTCTGAAATAAAATCCTGCCCAAAGTTATTAAAAGAATAAAACAGTTTATTTATATTGATTTGATCGAGCCTGCTTTGGGTTCTTACCAAAAAATTATTGTCAAACTTTTGGGTAATTACACCGCCGGCTTTTACAAACCCATCCATTGAATAAAAAGAAATTTCGTGCAACGAAAACATCCTGGGCTTATAATTTAAATTACCACGCACATTGGTTGCCGAAAATTTACCCACTTCGAAATTTTTAATATTCAGTTTTAATGTCAGCGCCAGTTTTTCGGGCAAGCGGTAAACCGCGTCTTTTTTGTCTTTTTTATCTTCCTTAAACAATAACGACAATTGATTAAGGTCGATGTGGCCGGCATCCACGTTAGCGTTTACATTAAAAACTTTTTGGTGCTCGAAATACTCGAAAAGTTGAGAAATATAACCATTGATCAAAAAATCATTATCCTGAATTTTAAAAAATAAATTTTCGGTTTTTAGATTCTTGTTGAGTTGAATTGTGCCGGAAACTTCTTCTAATTTAACCGGATTATCTTTAAGCTGGAATGCACCCTGTGAAAGATTTAAATCGACCGAGTAGTTGGTAGTAAATAAATCGGCAAATTGCACGTTTTGTAGCGAATTATATTTGCCGCGGTATTTAACATTTGCTTCAGCAAACCCCTCCAGTAATGCAATCGTATCTGTTTCAAAATATTTATGCAACTCACTCAAATTCATGGTTGTAAAAAAAGCAATATCAAGCGTTGGATCATGCAGGTTTTCTAAAAAAAACTGCCCGTCGATGGTACTGTTTTTCAATGCTGCGCTAAACTTTTCAAATACAATTTGAGTAGATGCAGGATCATTATCTTTTCCATTAGAATATTTCCCTTTTATTAAAATATCATGGATACCTAACTTCCTTTTTTCGTCAAATATCTGGGCATTTTTAACATGAAAATCAGCCTCAATATGCGGACGGCGGATTTTAATATCATCCCCCTTAATTTTCATAGCTATGGAAACATTGCCTTTTTGTCCCTGAATAAGAGGAAACTCATTCAACAGCGAGGGAGGTAAATTTTTCATTACCGATTTCAAGGGTAACTCACTCCCTGCAATATTTAGATCAATTTTTTTACTATTGTTATTTTCTATGGTTCCTGCTACATCAAAAGCTAAATTTTCAATGGTAAGCAAGCCGTTTTCAATTTGGTTGATCTGGTCGTAAATATTTAAGGTTAAGTTTGTTTTCACTTTTTGATCTTGCAGGTACTT
>CAZSIC010000007.1:14961-59613 GCA_964606845.1 uncultured Bacteroidales bacterium | reverse complement strand
AAAACATTTGTCTGGAATGTTTTGAGGTAGATCAGTCTGTAGAAATGAAAGAAGAATCTTCTCAACTGGAAGATTGGATGTTAAATGATGAATTCTGGACAATTGAAAATTCAACAAACAATTCTATTTTGGAAATTGAAGCGTCACCAAACGAAGAATTTTCAGAAATTGAGAATTGGATGATTGACGATAATTTCTGGGTTCAGGAAGAAAATGAAAACAATGAGTATGTAATTGAATCATGGATGACAGACCCTGATTTTTGGCAGATTTAATATCGACCGTGTTAGTTTAGTTAATCCCTTATTGGGTATAAGTTAATTTTGAAAAGCGTCTTTTTTAAGGCGCTTTTCTTTTTTACTATTTTTTTAAATTTGCTAAATGAATATTTTGGAATTATCTTTGTCGGCCAAAATTTATTAGTGATTTGGCTTTTTTTGAAAATTATGAATATCGAGAAAACACTGAAGAATAAAGTAATTGATGCAGTTCAGAATATTTATGGACAGGCACCGGAAGAAAAATCAATTCAAATACAGCGTACACGAAAAGATTTTGATGGAGATTTTACGCTGGTAGTATTTCCACTTCTGCGTATTACTAAAAAACCACCAGAACAAACGGCTAATGAAATTGGAGAATATCTAAAAACAAAAGTTAAAGAAATAAACGAGTATAATGTAATTAAAGGATTCCTGAATCTATCCATAGAAAACGATTTCTGGATTACTTTTTTAAACGATACTCTTGCAGAGACAGATTTTGGAATTAGAAAAAATGCTAATCCAAAGAAAATTCTTATTGAATATTCATCGCCTAATACTAACAAACCTTTACATTTAGGACATATTCGAAATAATTTATTAGGCTATTCGGTTGCTAAAATTTTAGAAACACAAGGTCATGATGTGGTAAAAGTAAACCTTGTGAACGATCGTGGTATTCATATCTGCAAATCGATGCTTGCCTGGCAAAAGTGGGGGAATAATATAGATACTGAAAAAGCAGCAAAAAAAGGCGACCATTTAGTTGGCGATTTTTATGTAATGTTCGATCAGGAATATAAAAAAGAAGTCAATGCCCTTGTTAATAAGGGAATCAACGAAGAAGAGGCAAAGAAAAATGCTCCTTTGATTCAGGAAGCCCAGGAAATGCTCCGCAAATGGGAGGCACGCGACCCTGATGTTATTTCATTATGGGAAAAAATGAACCGATGGGTTTTGGATGGTTTTGATATTACTTATAAAAATTTGGGTGTAGATTTTGATAAAGTGTATTTTGAATCGGATACCTACAAACTTGGCAAAGAGTTGGTTCTTAAAGGACTTGAAAAAGGCGTTTTTTTCCAAAAAGATGATGAATCAGTATGGGCTGATTTAACGGATCAAGGTTTAGACGAAAAACTCTTGCTTAGGTCCGATGGAACATCGGTTTATATGACACAAGATTTAGGTACTGCAAATCAGCGTCATGACGATTTTAATGCCGATGATTTGATTTATGTTGTAGGCAACGAACAAAACTACCATTTTCAGGTTTTGCAGATATTGTTGAGCAAATTAGGTTTTTCGTGGGCTGATCATATTCATCATCTTTCGTATGGAATGGTTGAACTTCCCGATGGAAGAATGAAATCACGAGAAGGAACCGTTGTGGATGCCGATTACCTTATGGATGAAATGATACAGACTGCTGAGGCCATGTCGAAAGAACTTGGTAAGCTGGATGGATTCGGTGAGCAGGAAAGGAATAAAATTATTCAAACCATTGGAATGGGTGCCTTAAAATATTTTATTCTTAAAGTTGACCCAAAAAAAAGCATGACTTTTAATCCCAAAGAATCCATTGATTTTAATGGAAATACAGGCCCTTTTATTCAATATAGCTATACACGGATTCAATCTATATTTAAAAAAGCTGAAGATAAGGGAGTTAATGTTCCTGATAAAATAGCACAAAAACCTAATCTTACGCCCAAAGAATTACAACTTATTAAATTCATTCATCAATACCCTGAAGTTTTAGCGGAAGCAGCCGAGAATTTTAGTCCTGCTGTTATTGCTAATTACGTATACGATCTTGCTAAAGAATATAATCAATTTTATCACGATCATCCTATTCTTAGCGAAGAAAAAACAAATATATCCCAATTCAGATTATTGCTTTCAAAACAAGTAGGCGAAATCATAAACTCAGGGATGAAATTGTTAGGTATTAATGTTCCGGAAAGAATGTAGTTTATTATAAAACTTTAGGCTTAAAATTATACTTTTGCAAAAGTAAAAACTGTAAATATTATGTTTGAAAATTTATCGGATAGGCTCGAAAAGTCATTTAAAATATTAAAAGGACAGGGACAAATTTCGGAAATAAATGTTGCCGAAACGCTTAAAGATGTTCGAAGGGCATTATTAGATGCGGACGTAAACTACAAAATAGCCAAAAATTTTACCGATACGGTAAAAAAGAAGGCATTGGGGCAGGATGTTTTAAATGCAGTAAAACCTGGCCAGATGATGGTAAAGATTGTTCACGATGAGCTGGCTGAGCTCATGGGTGGACAAGCTACGGATATCAATCTTAAAGGAAATCCTACCGTTATATTAATTGCAGGACTGCAAGGTTCTGGTAAAACAACTTTTTCGGGCAAATTAGCCAATCATTTAAAGTCTAAAAAACAAAAATCTCCGCTGTTGGTAGCTTGCGATATTTATCGCCCTGCTGCTATTGACCAGTTAAAGGTTTTAGGCGAACAAATCAATGTTCCTGTTTATACTGAAGATGATAATAAAGATCCGGTAAAGATTGCTAAAAATGCCATTAAAAAAGCTAAAAAAGATGACAATAACCTGGTAATAATCGATACCGCTGGTCGTTTAGCTATTGATGAGCAGATGATGAATGAAATTGCTGCCATTAAAAAAGCCATAGATCCACACGAAACTTTATTTGTGGTTGATTCAATGACCGGGCAGGATGCTGTAAATACAGCCAAAGAATTTAACGACCGTTTAGATTTCGAAGGTGTTGTTCTTACTAAGCTTGATGGTGATACACGTGGTGGTGCTGCACTATCTATACGTTCGGTAGTTAATAAGCCGATTAAGTTTATTGGTTCGGGCGAAAAGCTCGATGCTATGGATGTATTCCACCCTGAACGAATGGCCGATCGTATTCTTGGAATGGGTGATATTGTTTCTCTGGTTGAAAAAGCACAAGAACAATACGATCAGGATGAAGCCCGAAAATTAAGCAAGAAAATTGCTAAAAATCAATTCGATTTTAATGATTTCCTATCACAAATCGGGCAGATTAAAAAAATGGGAAATATTAAAGATTTGGCAGCGATGATTCCCGGAATGGGTAAGATGCTTAAAAAAATAGATATGGATGATGACGCTTTCAAAGGGATTGAGGCCATTATACAGTCAATGACACCCGAAGATCGAGAAAATCCAAAATTGATTAACGGAAGCCGCAGAAAACGAATTGCTAATGGAAGTGGTAATGATATTCAAGAAGTAAACCGACTGGTTAAGCAATTTGATGAAACAAAGAAAATGATGAAGATGATGAAAAACGGCAAAGGAATGTCCGGTTTAATGAACAAAATGCCGGGTATGCAGTAAATTATTGAAAAATTTCACCAGTTAAAAAATAATATCATGGAACTAATTGACGGTAAAAAAATATCTTCACAAATAAAAGAAGAAATTGCTCAGGAAGTTGAGCTAATTAAAGAAAATGATGGTAAAACACCTCATTTGGCAGCAATTATTGTGGGCCACGATGGTGCTAGTGAAACATATGTTGGACATAAAGAAAAGGCCTGCCAACTAGTAGGATTTAATTCAACAGTTGTTCGTTTTGAAGATGATATTGCCGAAGATACTCTGTTACGAAAAGTTGATGAGTTAAACAGGAACATGGATATTGACGGCATAATTGTTCAATTACCATTGCCAAAGCATATTTCAGAGCAAAAAGTAATCGAAACTATTGATCCCAGAAAAGATGTGGATGGTTTTCATCCAATAAATATAGGCAGAATGGTAATTGGTTTACCTACTTATGTTTCGGCTACCCCTGCAGGAATTATTGAATTAATAAAGCGTTATAATATCGAAACATCAGGAAAAGATGTGGTTGTGATTGGACGAAGTAATATTGTTGGAAAACCAATTAGTATTTTATTAAGTCAAAAGGCTGATACAGGAAATGCAACGGTTACTTTAACGCACAGCCGTACAAAAAATCTTAAAGAAGTAGCTTCAAAAGCTGATATTATAATAGCTGCTTTAGGCCAGGCAGAATTCTTAACCGCCGATATGGTAAAAGAAGGTGCCATAGTGATTGACGTGGGTATTACCCGTGTTAAGTCCGATAAAACAAAATCAGGCTGGAAATTATTAGGTGATGTTAAGTTTGACGAAGTATCTAAAAAAGCTTCCTATATTACTCCTGTGCCAGGTGGAGTAGGGCCAATGACCATTGTTTCTCTATTACAAAATACTTTAAAATCGGCAAAGGGAGAAATATATCCAAGATTTTAAAAAAAAGTTATTTTTAATCTGATATATATAAAGTAGCTGTCCAAAAAGACAAAAAGTTGTTCATGTTTCGATAAACTCAACATGACAACTTAATGACTATCAGCCTGTCACACTGAGCTTGTCGAAGTGTAGACAGCAAAAAAAGACTTTTTGGACAGCTTCTCTCTTTTATTAATCACCCACCTCAATAGTGCTCAAAAGTTTTATATCTTCAATATCCGAATAATTATACTGGTATAATCCATCGTCGCCAATAAGCATTAAAACATTATTAAACGGAATAGCATCGTAAGCTTGAATATCTCGAAATTGAGCTAAAAGATTGTCTGTGATGTTAAATTTATCGGTAACATCATAAATTTTCAGTCCTGAGCTACCGTCGCAAACAAATAAAACAGAATTATCAATACCCAATCCAAAAGGTTCATCCATTGCATACGATTTTATTAATGTTGGATTAATGAGATCAGAAATATCTATAACCTCCAGTCGGTCGTCAATAGCTCCGCATAAGTTTCCCGACCTAAGGGTAACATAAGCGTAATCGCCTTCTACAACAACGGGATCGCAGCTTGTAGCATGCCAGTGATCTGATATAAATTCAGGATAAAAGGGATTAGAAATATCGTAGATGATCATCCCGTTTTGCGATCCAATGAATAAATAATCGCCATACGGAAATAATGTTTCAATAGCCCATCCTGTGTATATAGTATTGTTTAATAGGATATTGTTGTGATTTTCAATGTCAAATAGCTTTAAAGCATAATTATCAATAATAAACAACGTGTTATTTTTGATGGTAAATCTTGCCATTGAGCCTCCAATACCAAGAGATGAGTTATCGGCTGAGTACCCTGAGTTTCCTGTAGAATAAGTTCTAGACATAAAGTCTGCCTCAATCTTGAGATAAACAGGATAATTTCTTTGTTCAACCTCTTTTGTAATTTCTTTTAATTCCCAATCTACAATAATTCCTTTGTCATAATCTATTTCATCAACCCGGTAATTTTCATCGTAAGGAGGCAGTGTATATGGGAAAATATCTTTTTTACGGCTAACTACCTCAATATTATTGATATCAGAAATATCCAAAGCAATTAAATCAATATAACTATCTGCATAAAGAATGTCATTTTTAATGGCTATATCCACATTTCCCGGAATAGTAATAAATGAAATATTTTGAGGTGAGGAGGGGTTTGAATTATCAATAACATGAATACCTTCAAGATATTCGTTGATAAAAAGATAATTTTTATAAAAATAGATTTTACCTGGATTTTTAAGTTCTTCGGGAGATTCGGATTTCACCGCTGCTCTGAATTCTTCATAAGTAACATAAACAGGCACATTAGCAATATAAGTCTCAATAATCTTATCATCACACTGAATAAACAATAAAGTTAACAGGCTAATTGAGATGATTAGTTTTAATCGGAAATTTTTCACTGTTAAAAAATTTTTAGGTTTAATTAATGATAAGATGATCTGATAATCGCAATGGTTGCGTACAATAATATTTGTTTTGAAAAAGTTTTCTATTCAACCTAAAAAATTCAACAATTTTTTGGAAATGAATTCGGGAAATGAACGACAATTAAGACTTAATGAGCATAATATCCTTTGAAAGTTCTTGATTTTTCAGGTTCTACAATTTCTCCTGAATAAATCAACCGGTCGCCCCGTGTATTTTTTACTATGGCTCGGGCATTTTTAAGCGAAGTTATGCTCATATTTATGGTTATCACGTCATTTCTTGACATAATTAATATTTCAAGGTTATACATGGGAGATTTTCCTGTATAAGTAGTTTTTAAATTATATTTTGTAATAGGGCCTTCAATGGTTACTCCACCTAAATTGTTAACACCTACATTGCTTGCAGAACCAAATTGAAATGCAGCTTTAGAAGAATCAATGGCTACAAAGTTGATCATCCGGTTAACACGGATCTGATGTCCATATTTATCATACATAATGTTTGCTTCAAGCACAAATCGCTTATTATTAACAAGTTGAGCAAGTGTCTTCTCGTCTTTTGCTTTCTGTTTTTTTCTTAATTCTTTTCTTTCTTGTCTGTTTAATTTTCTTTTATCTTTATCTTCTTGCGCATTTACTGATAAGACAACCAATAAAAAAAATAATAGAGTAATACTGCGTAGCATATTTAATATTTTAGTAAAAAGTAAGAAGAAATGAGAACAGGCATAATTGAATCAACTATGCCTGTTTACATGAAATCAGAGCCTTATCTTTTTAAAATCTTCTTTCATTCTATCAATATCCGATTGCCAGTCTTCAATTTCTTGTTCGTGTTGCAGCTCTTCGTCTAAGATGGTAGTTGCCATTTGGTATGTTGAATGATCTTTGCCATACGTGAAGTCCGCAATTTCTTTGTAACGTTTGATAGCACATCTTTCACCGTCCAGATTTTGTTCCAGAATTTTTTCTACATAAGGATCTTCCGGAGCCAGATATTTACATCTACTATATTTCATCCAGTCTGCCGGACTTAGTACAGGAGTTCCTCCGAGTTGATTAATTCTTTCGGCAACCATTACTGCATGGTTTAGTTCCTGGTCGGCATGTACCTGCAATTCCTGTTCAATATCAGTACGCATCGGTCCTTCAATTACCCTGCTGCCAATCCAGTACTGGTAATAAGCCAGCCATTCTTCAGCTAGGGCTTCATTTAACATTTGTATTAATTTCTTAACATCAAGATCAAGAATTTCTACGCCATGTTTTCCCATAATATAAATTTTTTAGTTAATTGTTAGATTTTATTATAATTCTTAAGAATTTTTACTAATTTACAATTTTTACCTTGCACTATCAATATTTATAATATGAAACTTTATTTTATTCTTGTATAGATTTTATAAAATGAATACGCAACCATGACTTTATTTTAAACATCTCCATTATTATAGTATACAATCATTCATTAAAATACTTATAAATCTCCATGTATTTGCATACGCAAACAGAATAGTATAATAATCAGATATATGGAGATTCCATCATGCCATTAAAAATAAAATTAAAATATAATGAGACTCTTTACAAAAATTCTTCAAGGTTTTTTAATTACAACATTATTGATTGGATTTATTTCAATTAGTGATTCTTATGCCCAGGAAACAAAACAGCAAGACGTTGTTTATTTAAAAAATGGCAGTATTCTGCATGGACAAATTGTTGAAATTGAAGCCAATGAAACCATTACATTATTTAGCAATTGCGGAGATAAATGGGTAATTAATCAATCGGAAATTGAAAAAATTGAAAAAATTGATATTTCTGATGAGCAATATTTTTTCAATAAATCCATAAAATCAACTCTTGATTATAAAAATAAAGGATTTTATACCGGTTTAAATATTGGTTTTTTATTTTCTGGTAATATCGATACGCCTTTTCCTCCATTGGGTTTAATGATACTAAATGGTTATGAGTTTGAAAATCGTTTTTCGCTTGGTGCCGGACTGGGATTAGATTTATTGAATGAAGCTTACATGCCTTTGGTTGCTGATTTTAAATATAATTTTACCAAAGGAAGAATAAATCATTATGTATATTTTCAGGGTGGATATACAATAGCACTTGAAAAGCCAGATCCTTATGATTACGATTATTACTCTTACTACCACTCTGATATTAAATCCAAAGGGGGCTACATTATTAATCCAGGCATAGGATTAAAGCTTTTTCTGAATGAGAAAAATGCTTTTTCTTTTGGTATAGGATATAAGTATATTAATATCAACCACAGCTATAAAGAGCAAAATGGACAGGTAATTGACCGCGAGATACGATACAACAGGATTGTATTGAGATTTGGTTATCATTTCTGGTAAAATTCATACTTTTATTATGGGCATTTATTGATTCATATTGTATACATATAAAAAAATAAGTAACTTGTGAATAAAAAGGGTTTAATTATTAATAACTTTTAAACCCTAGATCTTTTTATTTCAATTTTATCCTGTAAATTGATCACTAAATTACTTGAATATGAAATACTATAACCTGACTCTTATTTTATCTCTGATTCTGATATTTCTTATTATTCCCGGTTGTAAGAAAAAAGATAAGGTTATTCTTAATCAATCCGCATGGTCGTCCAAATATCCTATTTCAATTCCATATATACATCGAAATAATCAGGTTCAAACGGTCAATTTGGTGTTTAATCCATCTTTTGAAACAGGGAAGATTTATTACGAAAAAAGCAATATAAAATCGTTTGATGTTAATGGATGGAAAAAAACTGGTGAGAATGTTGAGTGGGTAGATATTGAATCAACCCGCTATAATACAGATGAGGCTTTTGAAGGAACACATGCAATTAAAATTATTAGAAAAAGGGCTGATGAAACAGATGATTTGGGTGTTGGCATTATCAGCGATTATATTAAAGTTATTCCGGGTAATTATTCGCTTAGCATGTACTTAAAACTCGAAAATATTTGCCCAAATAAAGCTCGTTTAGGTACCAAACTGTATGATGCTGCTAATATACGATTGCAATTTTTTGATAAAAATAAAATTGAAATAGAAAGTAGCGAATACGATCCTTTCAGAAATATAAAAATTGACAATGCTTTTAAGTCATTAAACCTCTCGAATTATTGGAATATTAGCCAGTTTGGTTGGGGTAGAGTAGACGGGCAGTCGGCAAAATTTCCATTTTATGATGGTGATATCCCTGATGAAACAAGGTATGTTAAGTTATTTATCGGTTTAAAAGGTGTTGGTAAAATGTGGATTGATAATGTTAATTTTACCTATACGAATGATAATTTTACTTTTCTGGAGCGAATGAAACCCTTTTTTGATTCGTCTTTTACTTTCTATGATCTCGTAATGCCCAAACCCAAGAACCTGAAAAAGTTAGAAACCGTTTCTTTATTTGGGGATGAGCTTTTTCCTGTAATTGTTATTCCCAATAATGGTGATACAAAAACATTATTAGCCGCCAAAAAAATTAAGAATTACCTGGATGAAATTTTTTTTGAATCATTAACCAATTATTCAGCAGATAATATTAAAATAGTTACCGACATCAATTATAAACCGAAGTTAAATAAACGATTAATCATTTCATTAGGAAAAACGACGGTTTTTAAAACAAATAAAAATTTACTGCCAGATTCTTCTATTAGAAACAAAAAACAAGGATATTTCATTAGTCAAACAGATGATGCACCTACTGTTGTGTTTATATGTGGTTCAGATGCTGAAGGGAACTATAATGCAGCATTAACATTTAACCAATTGCTTGATAAAAATAATTTAGTATTCCATAGCGCTGAAATTATTGACTTCCCTGATTTTGAACAAAGAAGTTTTCTTATACATGAGTTTAATGGTACCCTTCAAGAACTTAAATTAGCTTTAAACGAACTGGCAGATTTTAAATTGAATCATGTCTATTTCGAAACTTATGAAAAAAATCAGCAATTTTATCCTTTTAAGGATATTACTCCCGGACTATTTGTTGGAAGTACCAGTATTTTAATTGACTTATTAAAATTTAATTGGCTTAATGACTTAAATGATGATTTTGATGCCAACAATGATATTTTGGTACAAAAAACCAATTTGTTTGTTGATAAAATATCAACATTGGATAATTCATTTCTGGCTAATATTTTAATTAAAGGTGATTATTTACAATCTTACGAGCCATGTAATCCTGAATTAATAAAGTTTATTACCAACGAAAATATTTCTGTAAATCTGCAAAAATACCATAACCAATTACTAACAATACTAAATGAAAAGCTTGAAACAAATCTGGAGTTTATGACACCCTGGAACCGGTTAGACTTTATTAACATGGGAATGGGGCAGGCTGAATTTTACTACCGTGATTTAATAAAAAATTTACATTCGAATATTCCTGTTTACTGGACAGGTGGGAGTTATTGCTCTCCAACGATTGATTATGCAGAATGGTTCAGAATGCAAAAATTGACTCAGAAAAAGCCTGTTTTATTCGATAATAGCTTAAATTACAATCTGCAACGATACAAAAATGACGAAGTTAAGAAATTTTATGCAGGGAAGTTACGTGTACTATCCCTATTTGAACCTTTGAAGGCTGAATACCCTGATCATTTTCACCTGTTAAATCATGATAAAAAAATTCTGTTAAATATTGATTCCTTTACTAAAATTAATTCGCTTAAAGCAATAACAGCAGCTAATTATTATTGGAATACCATTAATTATGATAACGATAAATCTATTTGGAAAGTGTTGGTTAAATTTTACGGAATAGAAAATGCAAAAAACCTGGTTTATTTTAACGATTCCTATTTTGGTTTAAAGGAAATGTGCCAAAAAATTGAAAATAATGGAATTAATAATAAAAATATGCGTATTGCAGAGAAATTTTATGATGATTTAAACCACTATTTTAAAATACTTGAGAATAATTTGCCCGATAAGGGTCTTATGAGTGAATTATCAGTATTAAATAATATGCTGGTTAATCAGTATCAATCCATTTTATCAAAACAATAATATTAAAGAAAAAATATAATTGAACAAGCTTTATTCCATATAAAAATTACTAGTTTTGCAGGCATAATTTTAAGGAGTATATGAAAGAAGAATTTGAAGATTTTTTTGGTGATGAATATAACGATTTGGTCAATCGTTACGAGGATATGCTCAAGAATAGACATCAATATTTTTTTGATGTTTATGAGTTTGAAAATATTATTGATTATTATATTGAAACCAATAAAGCCAATAATGCATTAAATGCCGTTAAATTTGCATCGCGGCAACACCCCGGATCCATTAATATCCAATTAAAGAAAGCACAGGTACTTATCGATAAAGGATTGGCCGTTCAGGCATTACATATTATCAGTGGAATTGAAAAAATAGAAACTTCCAATCCGGAAATTTTTATGATTAAAGGAACTGCTTGTAATGCCTTAGAACAGTACGAAGATGCTCAATTTGCTTTCGACAAAGCCATTGAACTTGCTTTTGAAGAAGATAAGGTGGATGTGCTTAATACGATTGCTCAGGAGTTTGAGCAATTAGGAAAATATAAAATTGCTTTAAAATATTTGTACCAGGCATTTAAATTGGAGCCATCGAATATCATGTTTTTGTATGATATTGCCTATTGTTATGAAAAAGCAGGTGAAATTAAAGAAAGCTTGAGATTTTATCATCAATATCTTGATAAAGAGCCATTTTCTGAAAACGGCTGGTATAATTTGGGCATTTTATATACCAAAATCGATGATTTTAAAAATGCAATTGATGCCTTTGAGTATGCCATTGCCATTAATCCCGATTTTTCTTTGGCTTATTTTAACATTGCCAATGCTTTTTCAGCCAACGAGGAGTATTATAAAGCAATATTAAATTACCAGGAATTTATTAATATTGATGCCGAAAGCCCTGACATTTTTTGTTACATAGGAAATTGTTACGAAAACCTGGGTCAAATGGATTTGGCTTTAAAATATTTCGATAAATCATTAGGTTTAGATAATCAATTTTCTGATGCTTTTTCTGGGAAATCCAGTGTAATGTTTCAATTACAGAAATATAATGTTGCTCTTGAATTGATAAAGAAAGCATTGATTATTGATCAGGATAACCCTGACTATCATTACTTGATGGGGAATATCTATCATGAATTAAAAAAGAATAACCTGGCGTTAAAAGCTTATCAAAAAGCTTATGACATTGATTCTTCAGAACCAGATTTTATTACTGCACTTAGTGATGCTCACATTACCCATAAAAATTATGATAGAGCTATTAATATTTTAATCCACGGGATGGCTGATAATAAGAAAAATGCTGTATTATATTTCAGGCTTGCTGGTTGTTATTTTTTAACACGGAGACAAAACGATGGTATACAATATTTTGAAAAAGGATTAAAATTAAGGCCGTCTGATTATTTTGAGATTTTCGCTGTTTATCCCAAAGCCATTGAAAATAAAACCATCAATAATCTCATCAACAAATATATTTTAAAACGAAAAAGCAATTAAAATCATTTTAAAAAATGTATATATTTAAAACGAAAACATAATTTAATGTAAAAATTAGTTTTCGTTTTTTTTAATGATAATCTCTATGCATAAAAAATTATTCCATCATATTTTATTTTTTTTCAAGGGTTTTGCTATGGGAGCAGCCAATGTAATTCCAGGCGTTTCGGGAGGTACAATAGCATTAATCACCGGTATTTTTGAACGCATTATTAATGCGATAAAATCATTTAATGGCACAGCAATCCGATTGTTAATGAAAGGAAAAATAAAATCATTGATTAAACATACTGATTTATATTTTTTGTTTTCTGTTTTTGCTGGAATGGTAGCCAGTGTAGTTACATTAGCAAGGTTGTTAGAGTTTTTGTTTAGCAGTTACCCGATATATATTTGGGCATTCTTTTTTGGATTAATCCTTGCTTCAGTTTATTTTGTTGGTAAAACCATCAATCGATGGAATATTAGTGTAATCGTTACTTTTATTATAGGTACTGCGGTTGCATTTTCAGTAACTTTTTTAAATCCTGCCACTCAAAATGATTCGTTTTTTTATCTCATCATTTGTGGTGTTGTTGCCATTTGTAGTATGATTTTACCCGGATTGTCCGGATCATTTATTTTAATTTTAATGGGAAATTATGAGCTGGTCATGATTCAGGCTGTAAATCAGGCTGATTTAAATATTCTTTTACCTGTTATTTTAGGTGCTGTAGTTGGCTTAATTGTCTTTTCGCATTTTTTATCCTGGATTTATAAAAAGTACAAAGATCAAACCATTGCCATCTTAACAGGTTTTATTCTTGGGTCATTGAGTATTTTGTGGCCATGGAAAAATGAGATTTATCGTGTAAACCATATGGGTGAATATATTTTAAAAAATGGAGAAAAAATTGTGCAGGGCTATTCTCCTTATATTCCAAAGAAAATTGATATTGAAGTGCTTTGGGCTTTTGGTTTTATCGTTTTAGGAATTATTAGCATTGCCTTAATTGAAAAATTTGCCCAGGTCAAAAAATAAAAATCATGAGGATTTATGGCTTAATAGGAAAGAAATTAGATCATTCGTTTTCGCCGCAATATTTTAAAGAAAAATTTGAAAGCGAAGGAATTTCAGATGCTTACTATCAACTATACCCGTTAAGCCAGATTAATGATTTTACCTCACTGATTCAAAACAATCCGGAAATTTCTGGATTAAATGTAACCCTACCCTATAAAACAGATATTATTCCTTTATTAGATGATATTTCGCCGGCTGCATCAGAAATTGGCGCTGTAAATACCATTAAATTTATACCATCGCAACAAGGTATTTGGTTGATAGGATATAATACAGATTACCTGGGTTTCACTGAATCAATAAAGCCGTTACTAAAGCCAGATCATTCTAAAGCTCTGGTATTAGGAACGGGTGGCAGTTCAAAAGCTGTTATTTACGGACTTAAACAATTGGGTATTGATTTTAAAATGGTATCCAGAGAACCAAATAATTTCAATCAAATTGGATATCCATCTCTTACCAAAGATTTATTTTTTGATTTTAAAATAATAATCAATACCACACCTGTTGGAATGTTTCCTAAAGTTGATGAAAAACCAGCAATTCCATATCAGTACTTAACACAAGAACATATTTTATACGATTTGATTTATAATCCCGCAACAACCAGGTTTCTTTCTGAAGGAAAAAAAAAGGGATGTCAAATAAAAAATGGTTTGGAGATGTTAAAAATACAAGCTGAATACTCATGGAAAATTTGGAATGGTATTCAATTTTAACATTTTTCTTCGATCATTAGAAAAAATTGCTATGAAACACATTTTCATATGATATAATTCATGTGAATTTTACGGTATAATAGACAATTTTGTGTAACTTTGGATACAAAAAAATAATAACATAAAATACTGATATACAATGGATTTACTAGGCAAAATAAAAGAGAGTGCAAAAAAGCATAATAAACGGATTGTTCTTCCTGAATCTTTAGAAGAAAGAACGTTAAGAGCAGCAGACATTATTCTTAAAGAAAAATTTGCTCAAGTTATTCTTACAGCTAGCCCTGAACAAATCAAATCAGAAGCCGCCAAACTTCAACTTGAAAATATTGAAAAGGCAATTATTATTGATCCCAAAAATCATGAGAAAAAAGATCAATATATTGATTTGCTGGTTGAACTAAGAAAGAAAAAAGGGTTAACCCGTGAAGAAGCGGCGAAATTAGTAGAAGACCCTTTATATTTAGCCACATTAATGATAAAAAGCGGCGATGCTGATGGTGAAGTAGCCGGCGCCGAAAATGCAACAGGCGATGTATTACGCCCTGCCTTTCAGGTAGTTAAAACAAAACCTGGGATTAGTGTTGTTTCTGGAGCTTTTTTAATGATTTTAAAAGATAAAGAATTTGGTGAAGACGGGTTGCTTGTTTTTGCTGATTGTGCAGTACATCCAAATCCTACCGATAAAGAGCTGGCCGAAATTGCAGTAGCTACAGGAGCTACAACAAGAGCTATTGCTGGATTCGAACCTCGAATCGCAATGTTAAGCTTTTCTACAAAAGGAAGTGCACAACACGAAATGGTAGATAAGGTAGTAAACGCTACCAAAATGGCTAAAGAGATGGATCCATCGTTAAAAATTGATGGCGAATTGCAAGCTGATGCAGCAATTATTGAAACTATAGGGCAGAAGAAAGCACCAGGAAGTGAAATTGCAGGAAAAGCAAATGTATTGGTATTTCCTACACTCGAAACCGGAAATATAGCTTATAAACTGGTACAGCGCTTAGCACATGCCGAAGCTGTTGGGCCAGTATTACAAGGAATGGCCGCTCCAATCAACGACCTTTCTCGTGGTTGCTCTGTAAGCGATATCGTTAACCTTGTTGCTATTACTGCAAATCAGGCAGTTGGAAATTAATTTACAAAACAATATAAAAGTCTGTATTAAAAAATGAAAATATTAGTATTAAACTGTGGAAGCTCGTCGATAAAGTATCAATTGTTAGAAATGACTAATACCGAATCGGGTGAAGTCTTAGCCAAAGGTATCGTTGAACGAATTGGTATCTGTAACGGAGAGCTAAAACACAAAACAAATGATGATAAAAAATTTAATATAACAGCCGATATTCCTAATCATACCAAAGGTATTGATTTGATTTTGGAAGCATTATTATCAGATGAACATGGTGTGATCGATTCGGTTGAAGATATTAAAGCTGTTGGACACAGAGTAGCACACGGCGGGCAATATTTTAGTGAAAGTGCACTAATTACTAAGGAAGTGAAAGAAAGAATTGAAGAATGTATTGAACTTGCTCCGCTTCATAATCCTGCTAACATGAAAGGTATTCTTTCAATGCAAAAATTGTTGCCTAAAGTACCGCAAGTAGCTGTATTTGATACATCATTTCATCAAACCATGGAACCAAAAGCTTTTCTTTATGGACTACCTTATGAATATTACGAAAAGTATAAAGTGAGAAGGTATGGATTCCATGGAACAAGCCATAAATTTGTTGCTAAGAAAGCTTGTAAATTAGTAGGTTGGGACTGGAATAAAAAGAAAGTTATTTCGTGTCATTTAGGTAACGGGGCTTCTGTAGCCGCTGTTAAAAATGGGCAATCGGTTGATACTTCCATGGGTTTTACGCCCGTTGAAGGATTAATGATGGGAACAAGAGCCGGAAACCTTGATTTAGGAGCTTTGTTATTTATAGCTGAAAAAGAAGATCTTTCTATTCAAGATACCAATAACATGATTAATAAAAGAAGTGGTTTGTTAGGAGTATCTGGAATATCGTCCGATATGCGTGATATTGAAAATGCAGCTGATGAAGGAAACGAAAGAGCTCAGATTGCTTTGGATATGTTTGTTTATCGAGTTACAAAATATATAGGTGCATATTCTGCCACAATGGGTGGCGTTGATTTGATTCTTTTTACTGGAGGAATAGGAGAAAATGGATGCGAAGTGAGGAAGAAAGTTTGTGAAAACCTGGAATACCTCGGTGTTGATTTTGATTTTGAAAAAAACAAAGGAAAACGTGGTGTTGATTTGGAATTAACAAAACCAGCATCAAAAACAAAAGTAGCAATGGTTACAACAAACGAAGAACTAGTTATTGCACAGGATACACGTATAATTGCAAGTAATCTGTAAATCAATTGTATAAATAACTAAATATTCGATTTTATTAAATTAATTTATTCTATATTTTTGTAAGACATTTTATTGATGTTAAATTTATTAAACTTAAAATAATGGCCTTAAAATCGTTAAACGATATTGTTGATCTGGCAAAAGAAAAAGAAACCCGGAGGCTTGTAGTTGCTTCAGCAGCCGACAAACCTGTTTTGGAAGCTGTAAAAAAAGCTTATCAGGAAAAAATTATTATTCCTGTCTTAGTAGGTGATAAGCAGGAAATAGACCGAATTAGCAAAGAAATAGATTTTAACCTTACAGGTATTGACATTTATGAAGAAAATGACCCTGCAAAGGCATCTGTAAAAGCTGTATCGCTTATTAGAGAAGGTAAAGCAGAAATATTGATGAAAGGGTTGGTAAGTACTGCACCCCTTTTAAAAGCTCTATTGGATAAAGAAAACGGATTAAGAAAAGGTGCTACATTAAGTCATTTTGCTTTAATTGAATCTCCTTATTATCATAAATTAATTGGAGTTACTGATGCAGCAATGAATATTACACCTGAGTTTAATGAAAAAGTAAATATTGTAAATAATTCGGTTGAAGTATTTCACCGGCTTGGAAACGACAATCCTAAGGTTGCAATTATCGGGCCTTTAGAAGTTGTAAATCCTAAAATTGAATCTACTGCACATGCTGCAATGTTAACAGTAATGAATAACAGAGGGCAGATTAAAGGTTGTACCATAGATGGCCCGTTTGCAATAGATAATGCAGTTTCGAAAGAAGCAGCAGAACATAAAGGTATTGTTAGTGATGTTGCCGGTGATGCTGATATACTTGTTGCCCCTGAGTTAAACAGTGGAAATATTCTTTATAAAACATTAATGTTTATGGGTGGTTGCACATCAGCAGCTGTTATTATGGGCGCAAAAGTGCCTGTAGTTTTAACTTCACGTGCCGATACCGATAAAAGTAAAATGATGTCGATAGCACTGGCTGCAGCAATGTAAAATTTAAAATAATAAAAAGAAAATTATATATTATGGAAGAACAAAGAATTTTAGCCATAAATCCTGGATCAACATCTACAAAAATTGCTGTTTACCAGGGTTCTAAATCAGTATTTTTAAAAAATATTAAGCACACGGCAGAAGAATTACAACCTTTTAAAAAAATTGTTGATCAATTTAGTTTTCGAAAAGAAATTATTCTTAAAGAACTTGAAGCTGCTGATATCCGTATTGACCTTATTACAGCAGTAGTTGGGCGAGGAGGTTTGGTAAAACCTATCGAATCAGGTGTTTACGAGGTAAACGAACAAATGATAAAAGATTTGCATATAAGTAAGCTGGGTGAGCATGCAAGTAATTTGGGTGGTTTAATCGCAAATGATATTGCACAATCATTAGAAGGTGCACGTGCATTTATTGCCGATCCCGTTGTGGTTGATGAAATGGAAGATGTGGCCCGTTATACAGGGCATCCAAAATTCATTAGGCATTCAATTTTTCATGCATTGAATCAAAAAGCTATTGCCAGAAAATATTCAAAATCGGTGGATACACCCTATAATGAATTAAATCTTATTATTGCCCATTTAGGTGGTGGTATATCTGTCGGAGCACACAAAAAGGGAAAAGTTATTGATGTTAACAATGCTCTCGACGGAGATGGGCCATTCTCCCCGGAACGTACTGGTACTTTACCTTGCGGACAGGTAGCTAAATTATGTTTTAGCGGTGAGTATACTCACGAACAAGTGAAAAAAATGATTAAAGGTGAAGGCGGGCTGGTTGCATATCTTGGAACAAACGATGCTTACGATGTAGAAATGAGAGTGAAAGACGGCGACGAAGAAGCTAAAAAAGTGCATGATGCCATAGCTTATCAGTTGGGCAAAGAAATTGGCTCATTAAGCACTGTTTTAAAAGGTGAGGTTGATGCAATTATTCTAACCGGAGGAATGGCATACGATAAATTGTTAGTTGATTATATAAAAAATATGGTTCAATTTATTGCATCTGTTATTGTTTATCCTGGCGAGGACGAAATGGAAGCCCTTGCAATGAACGGACTAATGGTGATGAAAGGTGAAGTTGAACCTAAAATTTATAAATAAGTAGCTAATATTCAATATTGTATTAATTGCGTTCAAAAGGTATCTTATCAATAGATATTTTGAACGCAATTTTTTTGTTTATGCTTATCAACGAATGTCTTAAAATATATTATATACAATTAATTTGTTGATGTTAATTTGTAGATTTGTTTCTAAAAAAATAAAAAATGTATTTTTCAATTATAACCAGTCAGATATTAATACTTGCATTGCTTGCATTAGTAGGTGTTGTAGCAACAAAACTCAAAGTAATTACCGAACAGGTAAAAAATAGTATTGCAAGCCTTGTATTTAATATTACCCTTCCTTTTTTGATCATTACATCTGTATCGAATGTTGAGATTAACAAAGAAATCCTGAACAACAGTATTCTGGTATTTATACTTTCAGCAATAGGTGTAACATTGTTATATCTTGTTGGAAATATTTCCCGGTATTTTTTAAAATTAAAAAATAAAAAAGGGAATATTCATTTACTGCATACCATGTTTGGGAATGTTGCTTTCCTCGGATATCCTTTGTTTTCAACATTATTCCCCGGAGGAGAAGGGTTGTTATATGCAATTATTTATCATCTTACGCAGGATGTTTTTATATGGACGATAGGCGTTTTTGTTTTTAACAGCAATAAAGATGTAAAATTCACCGAAAGTTTAAAGCATTTATTAAATCCCAATACGGTTTCGTTTACATTAGGAGTATTAATGCTGGCATTGGGTATTCAGTTTCCGGAATATATTTACAAGCCTTTTTACGGATTAGGACAAACCACCATTTATATTGCCATGTTATATATTGGTGCAGTTTTAGCCCAAAATCCAATGATGAAAGCCTTTAAAAAGCCGGAAATTTATGTCCTTAGTTTTAATAAAATGATTTTTGTGCCCTTTCTGTTATTACTATTGATTGAAGGTTTTACTATGGTTGCAGATATACACATTGGAGAAATTGCTAAAACTGTTGTTGTTATGCAAACAGCGATGCCATGTATGGCAATGATTGTGGTACTTGCTAAAAAGTTTGGCAGCGACGATCTTCATGCAACCGAAAATTTGTTTCTTTCTACCATTTTAAGCCTTGGCACTTTGCCTTTAATATATTTAATGATTCAATTTTTTTAAAAAGTTTTTATTATTTTCAATAGGGTAAATCAATTGAATATCATCTTATCATTACAAGTAAGTTGGTTTAAAATAGTTAAAAATGGTTTAGCGTGTAAGGTTGGTAATTAAGTGAGTTTTATGTGAACTTTTGGCTGGTATGCATTTCCAGCCAAAAGTTTTACAAGAATAAAGCTGAATATCTGATAATTTAGCTATAAGGTTTTAAAATAAATTGTAAATTTAACTGTAATATATTTTTTGATAAATATAATTCCATGGAATGCTCTGATAATGATGTGATTCGGAAGATTAGTAAAGGAGATATTCAATTATTTGAAGTACTTTTTAAAAAGTATTATAAGATGTTGTGTGAGTTTGGTATGAAATATTTGAAAGATATTGATGATGTAGAAGAAGTGGTACAGGATGTATTTTACCAGATATGGAAAAACAGGCATCAATTGAAGATCAACACATCTATTAAATCGTATCTTTTTACAGCAGTTAAAAATAATTGTTTGCAAAAGATCAGGGTACAGAAGCTGGATATTAAATATGAAAAATATTATAAAACGCATTATGTGAACGAAAGTATTAGCCCGGCTGATGAGATGAATGCAAAAGAGCTTAATGCCGTGATAAATAAAGCTCTAAACACTTTGCCCGAAAAAAGTAGAATTATTTTTAAAATGAGTCGTTATGACGGATTGAAGTATCACGAAATTGCTAAAAAGCTTTCGATATCTATAAAAACTGTTGAAGCCAATATGGGAAAAGCTTTAAAACATTTCAGATCATATCTGAAAGATTATGCTGAAGCGGGTTAAAATTTAAAATTTTGAGTTATGAAAACTAACGATATCAATTACTGGGATTTAATCGCAAAATATTACGCAGATGAATGTTCTGATAATGAAATTGAGTTATTAGATGATTGGATTAACCAATCTGAAGATCATAAAAATCTATTTTTACAAATAAAAAACGATCTGGAAATTATTAACAAGAATAAAGCAATGGAAAGAATTAATGTAGATTCTGCATGGGAAAAGCTGAAAAACAGAATTGAAGAAGATGAAAAGAGTGTTGAGGTAGAAAAAGAGGAGCGTACCACTATTAATCTTTTTCGCGTATTGAAATATGCAGCAATGGTGGTTTTTGTTGCAGGTTTGGGATTTTTGTCTACAAAAATTTATCAGGAAAATTTTGGATATTATTCAATTACAGAAATTACGGGTGAGAAGCAGGTAAGTAATGAAATTGTTTTACCCGACGGAAGCAAAGTAGTTTTAAATGCCGGCAGTAAATTAAAATATCCAGAAACATTTGCTGGCGACCACCGGAAAGTAAAATTAGAAGGAGAAGCATTTTTTGATGTAACAAAAAATCAGGAAAAACCTTTTATAATAGATGCAATTACTGCAGAAATAAGAGTACTGGGTACTTCATTTAATGTAAAAACCGATGATCGTAAAGAGGTTGAGGTGTATGTTGAAACTGGCAGGGTTGAATTGTCACGCAAAAAATCTAAAATGGGAAAAATTATTGTTGACCCGGGCAATGTTGGAGTGCTTCTAGAAAACAAAATAAGTAAACAAAAAAATAATAACCCGAATATCCTGGCATGGAAAACAAAAAATATTGTTTTTACAGAAGATAAATTGAGCCATGTGATTTATACATTAAATAAAATATATCATGTTGATATAAAATATAATAACGACGAAATTTTAGACTACAGGCTAACTACAACCTTTAAAGATCAGAATATTGAATCGGTAATTGAAGTGATATGCGTAACATTTAATTTAAAAGTAGAATATAAGAATGATGCCATAATTTTAGTAAAAAATTAGTTTCTTTGATTAAACTTTTAAAAACCAGATCAATTTGATTGAAAAATCTTTAAACCTGTTTTTGTTTTTCTTTTTATCTGTTGCATGCATTGCTCAGAATCAGGTACTTGATGAGCAAATTACTTATAAAACCAAAGAAATACAACTTTTTGACGCCTTACATGAAATAAGCGAAATGGTTGGTTATGAATTTTCCTATAATGCTGATCTTGTTCCTGCACAAAAAATCGTTAAGGCAAATTTTGAGAGTAAAAAACTAAGTTTTGTTCTGGATAAACTTCTAAACGATAGTAGCTTAAATTATCAGGTTGTAGAAAAGCAAATTGTTATTTACAAAAGGAACTTAATCAATTCTGTTGCTTCGCTTCAAAGTAGTTTAAATGATAGCCTATCTATACTTTCTATAAAAGGTAAAGTAATTGACCAAAATAATGGAGAGCCTTTACCTTTTGCTAATATTGCAGTTTTAGATAAAAGTATTGGTACTATCAGTAACGAAGAGGGTGAGTTTATATTAAAAATCCCTCAAAAATTTTTAAAATTTAATTTGGCTGTTTCTTATATTGGTTACACCAATGCAATTATACCTATTTTAGAACTGAGCAGAGATGAAAATCTTATTTATCTTAAGCAGTCGTCGATTAGTATACAAGAGGTGGTGATTAGATACATAGAACCCAAGGCCTTGATTCGGGAAGCTGTTGAAAAAATACCAGAAAATTATAGTACTCAGGATAATATTTATACCGTTTTTTACAGGGAAATTATTAAGAAAAATAACAAACATGCGGCTGTTAGCGAAGCGGTTTTAAATGTTTTTAAAAGCCCATATAATAATTATCATAACGACCATATCCGTTTATTAAAAAGCAGAAAAAATATTGATCATGGCATAATGGATACAATCTTTTTTAAACTGAAAGGAGGGTTGCATGCTTCACTTTATCTTGATATTATCAAAAACCCGATAAGTTTTATTGAAGTAGATAAGCTGGATCTTTATGATTATGAAATGACAAATATGGTTAAGTTTGATAATAGTACAGCTTACCAAATAGAATTTTCTCCACGTTTTTATCTTAAAGATCAATCATTTAAGGGTAAAATTTTTATTGATACAGAAACCCATGCCCTAAAAGCAGCCGAATTTGAACTGGAACCATCGGCAGTATCTAAAATGTCGCAAGAACTTGTGGTGAAGAAAAACTGGGGGACAAAAGTAAAACCCGTATCGGCTAAATACCTAATTAGTTACCGGTCATTAGATGATGTGCTGCATTTAAATATGGTAAGAGGTGAACTTGAATTTAAAGTAAAGTCCAGGAAACAGCTATTTGCTGATGATTATAAAACCATATTTGAGTTTGCTGTAAATGATATTGATACAACCAATGTAGATCTTTTCAAACGGAGCGAAATGATTAATACTGAAAAAGTATTTATTGACCAGAATAATAGTTATGATGCAGATTTTTGGGGTGAATTTAATTATATAAAACCAGATGAGCCTCTTGAGGAGGCTCTGGCGAGGATAGCTAAAAATCTCGAAAAGCTAAATGATTAGTTTTCTTCAGCGCTTGCTTTTTTATAAACTTTAACCCAGTCAGCTACCATGTGACTCGGTAATTTAGGTTCTCCTTCTTTTGTAATTCCTGAGCTTAAAATTAAGTACATCGGTTCTTCGGGTAACCCTTTGGTTTGTTGGTGAACAACAAAATCGTTTATCTTCCAGGTTATTTTATTCTCAGTCCATTCCAGAGAATAAATAAAGTGTTCTTTAGAAAAATCTAAACCTGAAACCACTGATTTATTTTCTTTTATGGCATTTTGCTCCGACCAGTAGTTGGCTATTTCGAGCTTGCTGTTAGATTTTCTGCAATATTTAAAAATATCAATCTCAGGAGTTATTTTTTCGCCACGTAACCAAAAAGCATGATGAACAGGATAGGAGTGGTCAACTTTTATTTTTGCTTTAAATAAGCCATGTTTTTGGCGGAAAAACTGTGCTGTATTTATTAAACCTGAAGTATAGTCGAATTCTTTTGGATAAAATCCGGTTACCGGATGCCAAACCCTGCCGTTTACTTTTTGATGCTGGGTTACAATTTTTAAGTTTCCATGATCCAGAATGATATTGTCTTCGGTAAAAAACTGTCTTTCGTTAGCCTGAACATAATCGGCTTCAAGGATTGTTTTTCCCCAGAAATATCCGGTTTGCCACTTTCCTGTGTCTAACTTTTGGCCGTCAAATTGGTCTTCAAAAGTTAACTCCCACTTTTTAATCTCATCAAAAATATTTGATTTTTCCAGCTTAAAATACCATTTAATTTTGTCAGAATTTTTTAGCTCAAGATACTCTTGCTGCTGCTTATATTCATCCGAAAGCTTAAACTTATCTTTTGTTTTTAGGTATTTCTTTTCGTTGGCAAACTCGTCAGATTGTATATATCTTTCAAGGTCTTCAAAATTAGCAATTTCTTGTGAACCTTCCAGCTCGCTGTAAATAGCAAATTTTTCGGAGTTTTTAAATTTAAAAAATTGTTTTATTTCAGGTGATTTTTTCAGTTGCTTGTATTCTTGTAGCTTTTTATATTCTTCGGTATTTTCAAATGTAAGGTTCTTCAAATCTTCGGATTGTTTCTTAAATTCAGATGAATTTACTTCATTATCAAGTGCTAAAAAATCATTAATTACATCAGAACTTTCTAAACCAAGATACTTTTTATATTTATCGGAATCTTTAAATTTGAAATATTTTTTAATACGTGGTGATTTACTTATTGATTTAAATTGTTTTATTTTATCCTTGTCTTCGGCATTATTTTCAACTTCTTCCTTTAAAGAATAAAACTGTTCCAGTTCGGAAGAACCATCAAGGGCTTTAAAATCAGCTAGCGCTTTAGATTCTTGTAACTTAAAGAACCACTTATATTTTTTCTTTAGGGTTTTATATTTAGCGATTTTATCTTTTATCTCCTGTGTTTTATCTTGTTTTTGCTGTACAAGCGATTTTTTGAATTCGTCAAATTCGGGTGATTCAAAAAATTGTTTTAATGATTCGTAATTAGCAAGTTTATCAGAGCCGCTCAATGAAATAAAATCCTTTAACTCTTGCGAATCTTTTACCTGATAATAGGTTTTTATCCGTTTGAATTTTTTTAGCTTTTTATATTCCCGCTCCTTTTTATAAGGCTCCGATCCGGGAAATTTTTGCGCATTAATTTCTTTTTTTATGGTTTCAAACTCGGGTGACGTAACAAATGCTTCTAATTCTTTAAAACGCGCAAGTTCGTCCGAATTTTTGTATTCGTTAAATGCTTCAAATTCTTTTCTTAAGTTCTTTTCTTTTTCCTCAAGAACTGATGTTTTAGGGATTAATCCCATTTTAGCATAAATCGAAAATTTTGATTTTAAACCGCTATTACTCATAATGAATCGTTTTTACTTGCCAATGGTTAAAGATATAAAAAAATATACAGATGAATCGATATTTTTTCTCTAATTGTTTAAAGTGGTGTATAATTTACATTATAGTAATTATATGTATTTAAAAAAAGCCTGCCAGATAAAAATCTAACAGGCTTATAATTAGCATGATGATGTGTTAATTAATATGATTCAGTGCCTCTTCAGTGGCTTTAATCATAGGTTTTATTGAGATACTTTCACCTAAGGCTTCCTGCATCCATATTTCTGGCGTTAATTGTCCAATACTCCAAATTCTATCAACTTCATCAGAGAAATTCTTTCCTTCCAAATACTGCTCAATCTGGAAATCAATTAAATGTCCGAACGAGTAGTTAGCCAGGTAAAGTGGGCTGGCAATCATATGCGAATATATCGCTAAAATAGGTTCGTCCTTAATACCATAAACAGGCGCATAATACTTATTCCATACATCTTTTGCAATTTGTACGGTTGCTTCTTTCAGTTCGGCTTCGGTTGCATTTGGATTTTCATACAGCCATTTCCAAACTTTCATATCTACCATCGAAACGCCCATAATTTCAAATACAGACCAGTAAGTATCCAGTGTTTTTAGATATTCTTTATCAGGATTATCGTTGGTAATTCCTAACAACTGTAAATCCCTGGCCTGGAATATAAATGCCAGTGCTTCGGTGAAAGCAGTGTTTGGAACACCTTCAATCATATAATGCTCTACATCGTGTAAGGAAATGGTTTGCTCTACATTGTGTCCAAACTCGTGTACCGCAATATTGTAGCCTTTGTAATCCATTCCTTTTTCGCCAACTCTTGTACGTAAGTGAGCATTTTCTGATTTCATTTGAGCACCCCAGGCATGGCCTGACCCTCTGGCAGGATCAACCGTAACTTTTGAGGCAATAAATTCAGCCCTTTCTTTGGGCCAGCCAAGTTTCTTTAAAATATTATCCATATCTTCTTCTAACGCTTTTGGAGTTGGATACTTTTTGCGTGTAATCTTATTCAGTTCTTCTTCTGAAATGGAACTACGCGCTTTAAACCCGTCATACCAAATATCGAAAGGTTTTAAATCTCGTCCCAGACGTTTGCTGATTAACTTTCCAACTTCTACTGCTACAGGAGAAGAAAGATACTCATCAAACAATTTTTCTACTTCTTCCTGAGGAATTTCTTTACTTCCGGAAAAACTTCTTTTAATAAACGTATTATATTCCGGATAATATTCATCGGTAGCTTTTAATGCCTGAAAATTGTTTACTACCTGTAAATAACGTGTATTAGGTTCTTTTTCAAACTGTACTTCTTCTCCATTTTGATACACTTTATTTTCTATTGGGTTCCAGTCGAACTCGCCAGAATTAATTACTTTTTCAGGAATTGTCTGATGAATTATGTGTTTCATTACATCATAAATCATATCTTGTTTTGCTAAGCCATTTTGTTTATTGGCATAGTTTGATTTAATTTCGTCGCGTAAGTTCCAGTGCGATAAAAGAACCATATCTTCCGGAAATAATTTTTCACCGTTGTTGTTTAAAAGATGCCCCATATAAATATTGTAATCAGCAATGTAGATATCGGCATCGGTACCGGCTTTGCTTATATTTTGTGATAATTCGGCAGGAACGCGAGCAGTAAAAACATCGCCTAACCGGGCATAAGCCCATTTTAGATTTGACCACTCTTTGCCCATCTCATTTTTTTCATCAAGGCTGAAAGGAGGGAAGTTAAGCGCTATAACAAAAGCAATTTTGTTTCCATAAAAATCTTCGGCAAAATGTGCGCCCGGGCTGTACGATGCAAACATTGCATCTATTTTATGGTAAGTATCTAAATCCAGGTGGATATTTTCATTCATATCCAAAACAATCTTATTTTGATGCCCCCAGAGCGATTCAAAATTCTTTTCTATTTTTTTAAATACCATCTGTTTTTCCTGGGCATCGCTAATGAAATGTTCGAGGCAGAAATTTTTAAATTCTTCGGGTGTACCGTCAGATGTTCGCCATAAAGAAGCTGCATGCTGAACACCCCGCTTAATTTGTTCTGCATCAGCTGATGCATACTTTTCGATTAGTGCCTTTTCCACTTCAGTGGTTACTTTTTCATCGATATTTTTAGTTTCAGCCATTTGACCTTCTCCACAATTATTTGTACATTGTGTGAAAAGAATCAATACAACTGATAAAACCATTAAAAAACTTTTTCTCATCATGATTGTAATACTATTTAAATGATTACTAACTATTTTTTAAAAAAGTAAAAATAATACTTATCAAATTGAAATAAAACTAATTGGTTTAAATAATTTTAAACGAATAACCATGGAAAGACAAGAACAGATCATAAAAAAATATCACCTGATTAGGAATCGTACGGTTGAACTTTGTAAACCACTAAAAGATGATGATTATGTAGTTCAGCCTATTGAAGATGTAAGCCCTCCAAAATGGCACCTTGGACATACTACCTGGTTTTTTGAAGTGTTAATTCTTGAACCCAATTTAGATGGATATGCTTATTATAATGAAAACTATAATTATCTCTTTAACAGCTATTACGAAAGTTTGGGCGAAAGAATAACAAAAATTAACAGAGGAAATATTTCACGTCCAACCATTGAAGAAGTGCTTCATTATCGGGGGTTAATTGATGAACAAGTTGAACTGCTTCTTTCCGGCAAAGTGAGTGATCAGATTCTTGATTTGTTTGAACTGGGAATTAATCATGAACAGCAGCACCAGGAATTATTGCTTACAGATATTAAATATATTTTTGGGCATAATCCTTTATTCCCTACATATACTTTAAATTATGATAAAGACCTGGATAAATTTGCTAAATTTTTGAAACCGGAATTTTTAACGGTAAATGAAGGCCTTTTTGAAATAGGTTTTCAAGGCAAAGATTTCCATTTCGATAATGAGGAAAAAAGACATAAAGTATATTTGAACGGATTTAGATTTTCCGATATGTTAGTTACCAATGGTGAATTTATTGATTTTATTAAAGATAAAGGTTATAAACGAGTTGATTTATGGTCTTCAGACGGATGGGAATGGCAGCAAAAATATGATATTAAATGCCCGCTATACTGGCATTTAATTGATAAAAAGTTTTATGAATATACATTGATTAATGGTTTGCAAAAAATAAACCCTGATGCACCGGTAACTCATATTAGTTTTTATGAAGCAGATGCCTACGCACGATGGAAGAAAAAACGTTTGCTTACTGAATTTGAATGGGAAATTGCTGTAAATAAATATTGTACTGAATTGGATTACAATTTATCTAATTTCCAGGAAAACAACCATTTTCATCCCTTGGCAAGAAAGGAAAGTGCATATCAATTATTGGGCGATGTGTGGGAATGGACTAATAGTGCTTATTTGCCTTATCCGGGATATAAACAACCCGAAGGTGCTTTGGGTGAGTATAATGGGAAATTTATGGTTAATCAGATGGTTTTACGTGGAGGTTCTTGTGTAACACCTCTTGATCATTTCAGGACTACGTATAGAAATTTTTTCCATCCCGAAAAGCGCTGGCAATTTTCAGGTATCAGGTTAGCTGAAGATATTTAACATTTTACTGGTGATGATTGCTGAATCCTAATATTACAAGTACAATAATTACCAGTACAGGGCTTAAAATGGAAGAAAAAAAGATTAGAAACCTGATTCATAGGATTGATTGTTAAAATTCAGAATGTAATTTAGGAAAATCATATTAAAAAGCCAATGCTTTTTTAATAATGATTACTTTTTAGCAGATTAAAACAGGCTAAAAATTTAAATTTTTCAAAGGATTAAGTTTTTTCTTTATCAATCCATTTAGGAACAAACGGAGCAATATATTTTTCCATTCGTTCAAGCAAAAATTCTATATTATTTTCAATAATAAGCATTTTACGGTTTTTTTGTTTTAACAATCCCTTATCAACCATATTATTGAGCAAGGTAACCAATGGGTCATAAAATCCATCAACATTTAGAATTCCAATTGGTTTTTGGTGCAAGCCTAATTGTGCCCAGGTGAGTATTTCAAAAAGCTCTTCCATGGTGCCAAAGCCTCCAGGGAGAGCAATTACACCATCACTCAAATCATACATTTTGGTTTTTCTATCGTGCATGCTATCAACCAAAATTAACTGTGAAAGATCGCTATGTGCAATTTCTTTTGATTTTAAGAATGTGGGTAAAACACCAATAGCTTTTCCTCCTTTGCTTAACACACCATCAGCAACAGCGCCCATAAGGCCAATTTTTGCTCCTCCATAAATTAACTGGATATTTTTCTTTACCAGGAATTGGCCTAATAATTTGGCTTGTGTTTTATAATTTCCATTTGTTCCTGAACTGGAACCACAAAAAACAGCAATTGCTTTCATTGATGAAGTATTTAAAAATGCAAGTTAAAGACCTGATAAGTTTTAAACTAACAGGGCCTTTGATTAATTGAATCAAATGTAAGCTTTTTTTTTCTGTATTATAAAATCCTGCCAACGGGATAAATATCTTTTTGTTGATCCCAATAGGGCGTTCTTTCAAAAAACCAAAATAATTGATTCCATTGGCTTCTATAGTATTCAGGATCTTCTTCTACTGCTTTTTCAAACGCATCTTCTAAAGCAGGATTTTCTTTTATCATTTCTCTCGCCATTTTTTCCATTACATATGTTTCAACATATTCTTTTCTTTCAAAAATAGTGTTAAAGAAACCCCAACGTAAAAAAGAATCGGGCCCTTCAGGCTCAAGTAGATGTGCAATTAATTTTGCTGTACGTTGATTTACAGGAATAATAATGGAGCCTTTATTGAACTCCTTTTCTAATTGTATCGTCTCTTTTTTAAAATTACGAACCATTTGGCGCCCTTCAAAAGGGAAATTTGAAAATTGTACATCAGAAAATTTATACGTTTCAATGGTCAACGTTGTATCTTTTCCTATCAGGACATAATTAATTCCATGCCATTTGACCCGGTAAATCACTTCTTGCCATTCAACCGGAATGATGTAAGCTTTGGGAAGTATTACTTTCTTAGAGGGAACTGTTTTTTCAAATAATACCAAATTGTATTCTTTTGGTTTGTCGGTAAACTGAACCCATTCACCACCAGTAAGGTCACTATCAATGATGGTATAATCAACGCCTTTAAATTTTACTGTTGAACTGTCTTTTTGTGATATATTTTGGTCAAGAAAAAATTCTTTGCCGGCTAATTGTTTTGTTTCTTTATCAGCATTTGTATTTATTTGTTTTAGCTGTTGATATTCATTGTCTAAAATTTCTATTGTGTGGCGAAGTAAATGGTACGTTGCATCTACTCTGGTTTTATAATCTTTTAACATATGTGTTTCTACCAAAAGGGCAGGCCGGTTTTGTGTTGATGAATAGCCAATTGAATATCTTGGGCTTTGTGGGCGGCGTATTAATCCGCTGCGTGGATCATGCCAACGGCGAAAAGTAACATAAGGAAAAATTAATATATCATCTTTTAAAAGTTTTTGTTCAACTTCATCAATATAATGATTTTGCCAGTTGGTTTGTATTGTATTCATTTCGCCCTGTACAGGCATTGCATGAGTGATTTGATATTGATAATCAGCACCATCAGTTGTGTGGATGTCGATAAAAAAATCGGGCAACCACTGATTAAACAATTTTAACCAATATTGCATTTCGGGAGCATCAGCCTTGGTAAAATCTCGATTTAAATTGTAATTATTAGCTGTAGTGCGCCAGCCCATTTCTTTGGGGCCGTTTTGATTAATTCTGTTATAAGGGCTAAACCTTTCATGTCCGTCAACATTCAAAATCGGAATAAATACAATGGTTGTATTCTGCATAAGGTTTGAATATTTTTCATGAATAAAAATATCTCTTAATAACATCAAACCTGCATCTTTTCCTTCTGATTCACCGGGGTGAATACATGCCTCAATAAATAAAACAGCATTTCCAGATTGTTTTACACTTTCTGGAGTAAAGTTTTTATTTTTATCAGCTATAAGAATCGGTAAATCACGACCTTGTGGGCTTGTCCCAAATATAGCATATTGAACGTAGCCACTTGCGTTGGCTAACTTTTTGCTGTAACGAATGGTTTCTTCGTATCTGGGTGTTTCTAAATAATTTGATTTTTCATAATGGGTTAGCCAGTGATTGGTTTGTGCAATTGAAATTTCATTAAAGAAAAAAATTAACAATA
This sequence comes from uncultured Bacteroidales bacterium, assembly GCA_964606845.1. Lineage (GTDB taxonomy): Bacteria > Bacteroidota > Bacteroidia > Bacteroidales > UBA12077 > UBA12077. The sequence continues at coordinate 28,119 of CAZSIC010000007.1, read as the reverse complement.
ATAAAGTAATATTTTTCATTTTTTCGCAGCATTTTATTTTTAAAACTTTTATATATTTTGACCTACGAATATAAATAAAGTTTAAATAAAAAAGTATACAGTTATTATCAGATATTTAAAAATGAAGTTGTTAAAAATAAATGTACAATTACTTAATCTTTAAAATTGATGTTTCGCCCCAGAGTTCCCATGAGTCGTTGAAAGAAATTTTTACGTTCTTCAAGCGAAATAAAATTTTCAACATAAGCTTTTTGAGAATTGATTGTTATTTTATCGAAATTTTCAAAATTTAATGTATCTAACAAATCCATTGGAAAAGGAATAAAATCGATATCTACTTTCATTCTTTTAGTGGGCCATTTTACCATTCTCGATTGAAAAGGATCTGTAGCCAGTGCAATTTTTTTGAAACCCAGCTTGCGAGCTAAGGTATATGAGTAGTATACATTCTCGACACTATGTTCTGCTCTAGTTTCAGTAAAAATATCCGATTTAGGTATGCCTAACTGTTCTCCATACATAGCCATAATTTCTGATTCTATATAAGGAGTATAAACAGCTGATCCTGAATAAATAATATTTTTGGTGATACCATTTTTATACAAATAATGCGACCAGTAAATCCTTCCTAATAAAACTTTAGTCCAGTAATCATCATTATATGGAACTCCTGGTACAATAATTACATCATATGTTTTTTCAATTTTTTCTATTTCAGGATTTTTAGCATATAGTTTCATTAAAAATCCGTAGGCAAATGTTAAAATCACTATTATAGCTGTTATTTGTAATATTTTTTTCATCTTTTTAATTAAGAGACAAATATAAAACAGTTATACAAATTTCTTGTTCATTAATTATTTTTTTGATTTAAACATCCAGTCTGCATATTTATTTTTATTTTCTAAACTTTATTTTTGCAATTTATTGATTAAATATTTTTATTAAATCATAAGACTTCTTTATTTTTAGAGAAAAATCAATAATTTTTAAATTACATATTTATGATATCATTAAAAGGAATATTTCCACCTTTACCCACATCATTCGACTCGAATGAGGAGTTGGCAACCGATAAAATGAAAGAGAATATTAAAAAATTATGTTATTTTGACTTATCCGGTTTTTTGGTATTAGGATCAAACGGAGAGCTGGTGCATCTTAATGATGATGAGAAGGAAAAAGTTTACCATGAAACCAGGCAAGCTATACCATCTAATAAAATTATGCTTGCCGGAACCGGTTGTCAATCTACCCGCCAAACCATTGAATTAACCCAGAAAGCAGCTAAAGCTGGTGCCGATGCAGCATTGGTATTAAATCCATCATATTATAAAGGTTTAATGGATAAAGAAGCGCTAACCAAACACTATTTTGCTGTTGCTGATGCTTCTTCAATTCCTGTAATTATTTATAATATGCCGGCAAATTCAGGTTTGGATATGGATGCAGAAACAATTGTAGCTTTATCGCAACATGAAAATGTTATAGGCTTAAAAGATTCGGGCGGGAATATTGCCAAAATGGGAGAGGTTCGTGAATATGCCAGTACTGACTTTCAAATACTGGCAGGATCGGCAGGATTTCTATTGCCGGCATTATCTGTCGGGGCTGTTGGAGGTATACTTGCGCTTGCAAATATTGCTCCAAAACATTGTATTGATATATATCAAAACTTTATAGATGATAAAATTGAATTTGCACGGAAAAAGCAAGTAAAAGTAATAAAACTGAATAATTTTGTAACCAGAAAACATGGTGTTCCTGCTTTGAAAAAAGCGATGGATATTTTAGGTTTTTATGGTGGCCCATCACGAAAGCCATTACATTCAGTAAATGAAGAAATAAATGTACAATTACAAAATTTACTTAAAGAAAGTAATGTTATGCCTGTTTTGGATTCTTAAACTCAAAACATTAGATTTACCATAAATTATTAAATTAAAAGTTATTGCAAACTAAAAAACTAAAAAAATAAAAATATGAAAAAATCATTAGGAATACCTGCCATTTTAATGATAACCTTTTTGCTTAGTTGCAATACAGGTAAAATATACGAAGAACATAAAACGAATTTTCCAAAATTCCGATGGGATAAGAGTAATATAGTTGAATTTACTCCCGAAGTTACTGATACTGAAAATAATTATCAGCTGATTGTAGCTATTAGACATATTTTCGGGTTTAATTTATCTGACCTGAAAATAAAAGTAGAAATAATTGCTCCATCGGGAAAAGAAACTACTGCTGACTACACATTATCTTTTTACAATCAAGAGAATGATTTATTAAGCAAATGTATTGGCGATTTTTGTGATTTTGAACAAGTTATTGAAAATGATTTTACATTTAATGAAACAGGAACATACCAAATAAATATCCATCATCAAATGGATCAAAATCCAATCCCAAATATAATGGAGGTTGGATTAATCATTGAAAATGATGAATAGCCTTAAAAATGAAGGAAGAGGCACCATTATTCAATACTGAAATTCTAAATGATTTAGTTACTTATAAAATGCCGTTTGGAAAATATAAAAGTAAATTGATTTGCGATTTACCGGAATATTACCTGGTATGGTTTTACCGACAAGGATTCCCCGAAGGCAAACTTGGCATCCTTTTAGCTACAATGTACGAAATCAAACTTAATGGGTTGGAATATTTATTGGAACCATTAAAAAAGAAATAGAAAGTAAAAATTTTTGATCATTCGATAAGAATTACTGAAATTTGTTGTTTTAATTTAAAAATACATATATTTATTCAGATTTATTTTTATATGTTTTTTTAATTGTTTTACAAGTTGATTAAAAGTGCTAAATATTTACTATTAATACTTTCATTAATCTTAATTTGTTTCCATGGTAAAACGCAAATTAAGAGTATAGGCATACCCGGTATTGTAAATTATTCCAGAAAAGATTATAATGCAAGTACCCAAAACTGGGCAATTGTTCAGGATAAAAGAGGAATTTTGTTTTTTGGAAACAATGATGGATTGCTTGAATTTGACGGAGTTAACTGGCGATCAATGCAAATGCCCAACAACTCTGTTGTAAGGTCTTTAGCAATAGATGATAATGGTAAAATTTATGTTGGTGCGTTTAATGAATTTGGATATTTACAAGTTACAAATAATGGCGAGCTGGATTATATTTCTCTTATTGAAAAAGTACCTGATGAATTAAGAAATTTTGGAGATATATGGAAAATTCATCACGTTAGTAATGGTATTATTTTTCAATCATTTACCGAAATTTTTCTATATCAAAATAATAAAATTAAAGTTATTGCCCAAAAAAGAGATTTCCACTTTAGTTTTTATGTTAATAATGAGTTTTATATAACCGAAAGGAATAGAGGCCTTTTAAAATTAGAAGACGAAAAGCTTATTCCCGTGAAGGGAGGTGAGATTTTTAAAAATGACATATGGACCATGCTCCCTTTTAACAATTTTAAAACACTTATAGGTACAGAAAGTGATGGATTATTTATTCTTGAAAATGATTCTGTACGGCCATGGGAATTACCCATAAACAATTTTTTAAAACAAAACCAAATTTTTTGTGGCGCAAAAGTAAAAGACGGCTATTTTGCTATTGGTACTATATTAGACGGATTAATTGTAATTGATGAAGAAGGTACTACAATTCAGCATGTTAACAGAGATAAAGGATTGCAAAATAATACAATACTTAGTATTTATACTGATAATTATGATAATTTATGGTTAGGCCTTGACAATGGAATTGATTATGTAAATATCAATAGCCCGTTTACAAATATTGTTAATGAAAGTACTATTGGAGCTGGATATACATCATATATTTTTAATAACAGGCTATATTTAGGTACAAATCAAGGCCTTTTTTACAAAAAATGGGTTGAACCAATTAACCCTTTACATGATACCCTTGAATTTGAAATAGTTGAAAATACTCAAGGGCAGGTTTGGAATCTGTATGAATATAAAAAAAACTTGTTTTGTGGCCATAATAATGGTACATATATCATAAATGATAATAAAGCTGAATTAATATCTGATATTAAAGGAGGATGGCTTTTATTTAATTTGCCCGATAAAGAGAATGTTCTGTTGCAAGGAACATATAATGGACTGCTTAAATATGAATTACAAGCTGATAGCCAATGGGAAGTAAACAGAATTAAAGGATTTATCGAATCATCAAGGGTCATAGAATATTACCTTGGGAAAGATTATTATACACTATGGATTAGTCATGGCTATAAAGGGATTTACAAGGTGAATTTAAGCAGGAACCTGGAACAAATTGTTAGTGTTAATTTTTTCGATGCATCCAATGGATTATCAACAAATTACGGAAATGTAGTTTTAAGATTTAATGATGATATTATTTTTGCTAATCAAACTGGGATATACAATTTTGACGAAGATAAACAGGTGTTTGTTCCAAATAATGAGTTAAATCAGCTATTTAATGGACATGGTGCTATACGAAAAATTGTTAAAGATAAAAATGGAAGACAATGGTTTATTCAAGGCGAAGAGATGGGCCTTATAAAACAGCTAAGTGACGGTAATTATAAAATCAGCAGAATGCCATTTAAGTCTTTTGCAGGTAATTTTATTGGTAGTTTTGAACATTTATTCCCTTATAAAGAAGATAATATTATTATTGCTACTGAAGAAGGGTTTTCACATTACAACATTGATTTTTCCAAAGACATAGATATTCCATTTTTTGCCCTAATTAGAAGTGTAGAAATTTCGAATGACAGCCTAATATTTGGCGGTGCTTTTTTAGATAGTACTAATCATATATCTACTACTCAATCTGCAAACGAAGTTCATACACTGCCTTTTAAATTAAACGATTTAAAGTTTGAGTTCTCTACAACTCATTTTGAAAATATTGACGATATTGAATTCCAGTTTATTCTAAAGGGATATGATGAAAATTGGTCTGAATGGACAAAAAAGACTTTGAAAGAATATACAAATCTTAGCGAAGGTAATTATGAATTTATAGTTAAAGCTCGTGATGTGTTTAATATCGAATCAAAACCCTCCTCATATAAATTTGTTATTAATCCACCCTGGTATAGATCAGTTGTCGCATATATTCTCTATTTTCTAATTTTAATCATTTCAGCATGGATAGTTATCAGAATTATTCAAAAACGAATCGAGCGAGAAAAGAGGCTTTTACACTTAAAGCAAAAGAAGGAATTAAATCAGCAAAAGATAAATCATGAAAATGAGGTTTTATTTGCTCAACAGGAAATAGATAAATTGCGTAATGAGAAATTACGTATTGAAAATGAAAAAAACAGGGCAGAGGTAGAGTTAAAAACCAAGGAATTAGCCAGTTATGCAATGCAAATTACGCAGAAGAATGAATCCCTTTATGAAATTAAAGAACAATTAAAACATATTTCAAATAAAGTAAATCCGGATGCTCAAAAATATTTGCAAAAGTTAATCAAAAATATAGAAAGAAATACAAACCAAACAGAAGACTGGGAAAAGTTTGAAGTATATTTCGATCAGGTTTATGAGGATTTTACCAAACGGATAAGAGAAAAATACCCCCATTTAACACCCAATGATATTAAGCTTTGTGCTTATTTACGTATGAACCTATCTACCAAAGAAATAGCTCCATTATTAAATATATCAATAAGAGGTGTAGAAATTAGCCGATATAGATTAAGAAAGAAACTAAACATGCCTCAAAACGAGAACTTAATAGATTTTATGATGAATCTTTAAGAATCCTGCCAAAATTTATTGAATTTTTTACCTAAAGACATATTGAAATAATTTGATGTAGTGGTGTGTATAATGTTACATATTCAATAATATACTGAATAACAAGTTTTTAATAATTTAATGATGTATCATTGATGAGGTATTGATGTATTATTGAAGTATTTTTATAATTGACTTTGTATGTTTTTATATCTAAAATTGTGGAAACATATTTTTAATATAAAATTAACATAATTATAAAATTTATTAATTAGATTAAAGCTATATGAAAAAAATTCTATTCCTTTTAATTGTACTAATTGTTTCTTTACAAGCTTTTGCTCAAAAAGTTTCAGTTGAAGGTGTTGTTACCAATGCTTTCGGTGAAACGTTACCAGGAGCTACAGTTTTAGAAAAAGGTACTACAAATGGTACTTCTACAAACATTGATGGTTATTATAAAATTGAAGTATCAGAAAATGCTGTCCTACTATTTTCTTATGTAGGTATGCAGGCTCAAGAAAAACCAGTTAACGGTCAAACAACTATTAACGTTGAATTGGAACCAACTTTTACAGATCTTGAAGAAGTTGTAGTGATAGGTTATGGTGTTCAGAAGAAAAGTTTAGTTACCGGCGCTATTTCGAAGGTAAGTTCTGAAGACCTGGAAAAAAACCAGCCACGACTTGAACAAGCATTACAAGGTAAAACTGCCGGTGTAAATATTATGCAGGAATCAGGTTCACCCGGTGGAGGGATAACAATGCGAATTAGAGGTACGGGTACAAACAGAAATTCCAATCCCTTATTTGTGGTTGACGGAATGAGAACCGGAGGGATTGAATATTTGAATCCTGAAGATATTGAATCAATCGAGATTCTAAAAGATGCAGCATCTGCAGCTATCTATGGTGCCGAAGCAGGTAATGGAATTGTACTTGTTACCACAAAATCTGGTAAAGAGGGCGAATCTACAATTAATTATAGTGCAAATTATGGTCTACAGGAAGTCCAGAATATAAATAAAGTTTTAAATGCTGAGCAGTATGCCACCTATTACAAAGAGGGATTAATGCACGAAAGAGATAGCCGGAATCAACCAGCAGGATCTTATCCATTTGATCCGGACACTTTAGGTGCCGGTACCGATTGGTTGGGCGAAATATTTAGCCCTGCACCGATGCAAGAGCACAATATTTCAATAACTGGTGGTAATGAGAAAACATCAGTATTCTTATCCGGATCATATTTATCTCAGGAAGGTATCGTGGGAGGATCCAAATCAACTTTCGATCGATATACAGCCAGACTAAATGCCGATCATGAAGCTAAAGAATGGTTGACAGTTGGAGGTAAACTTTCATATACTCATTTTGAGCGCAAATCAATAGGAGAGAATAATGAATTTGGAGGCGTTATATCCAATGCAATGAATATTGATCCTATAACACCTGTGTATTATAGCGATACAAGTCAATTTCCGGAGATATATAAAGAACAGATATATGGTAATTTCGATGATATTGATAATTCATCCTTAAGTGCAGGTGAAAATGGATATTATGGAATGTCTAAATATGTACAGAACGAAATTGTGAATCCGGTTGCCCAAATAGATAATACCCATAATAAATGGTATACAGATAAAATTCTGGGAGGCGTTAATTTAACAGTAAAACCTTATGAGGGATTTACATTTAAATCAGCTTATGATATTGATCTGGCCTATGGGAATAATAATTACTGGACACCAGAATATTACTATCATTCTGTAAATTATAATTATTTAAGTAGTGTAAACCAAGTAACCCAAAGGTGGTTCACCTGGCAATGGGAAAATGTGCTCACTTATTCAAAACAAATTGGAGCTCATGACTTAACAGTAATGGCAGGTAATACGCTACGAGAATTTCAATATTACTATTTTAGCGGATTAGGTGAAGGTTTACAAGAAGAATCATGGGATTTTGCTGTATTTGATGCTGTATTAAGTGATTCTACAAAATCTGCAGTATCCGGAACCAGGGCTGGAGGTAATAGGCTACTATCATATTTTGGACGAGCTCAATATAATTATGATAGTCGTTACATGCTTAATTTTACATTACGATCAGATGCTTCTTCTAAATTAAGTGCAGCAAACAGAACGCAATATTTCCCCTCAATTTCCTTAGGATGGGTTCTAACCAATGAAGAGTTTTGGAATTATTCTCCTGTAAGCTTTTTAAAATTGCGTTTAAGTTGGGGACAAAACGGATCTATACAATCCCTTGGAAATTTTGAATATGTTTCAACGATTGCAACCAATGCACCAGCAAGTTATTACATTAGTGGAGGAACAAGGCTTGCCGGAGCGGAACCAACAGCGTTAAGTAATCCCGACCTTATTTGGGAAACATCTGAACAAACCAATGTGGGAGTTGATGCCAGGTTTTTTAACGACCGGTTAGCTTTTTCAGCAGATTACTATAAAAAGAAAACCATTGGATTAATAACATTTGCTGCTATACCAGAATATGTTGGTAATAATAAGCCCAATGCAAATTCAGGAGATATTACAAATCAGGGTATCGAACTTGAGCTAAGTTTCAAAGGTGATATTGCCGATATAAATTATAATATTAGTGCCAATGCAGCATATAATAAAAATGAAGTAACAAACTTAGCTTCTCCACTATTAGGTGCAAATTTGGGTACTTCCGGAGCACTTACCAGAGCTGAAGATGGTTATCCTGTTTGGTATTTTTATGGTCTCCAGGATGATGGAATTTTTGATTCATTTGATGAAATTAATTCATACATTAATGCTGATGGTGATCCAATACAGCCAAAAGCAATCCCTGGTGATGTTAAGTTTGTAGATGTTAATGGTGATGGTAAAATTAACGAAGATGATAAAACAATGATAGGTAGTCCGCATCCGGATTGGATATTTGGATTTAATACAAACTTAAATTACAAAGGGTTCGATTTAACCATATTTTTACAGGGAGCCTTAGGTAATGAAGTATATTACGGTGCTTACAGAACAGATCTTAATGAAAACAACAAGCCGTATTTTTTATATGAAAATGCCTGGACACCTGAAGATCAATCTGGTGAATTCCCTCGATATACTGTAAATGATATCAATAATAACTTCTCTCATAACAGCATGTTTGTTTTTGATGGAAGTTATTTACGTATACAAAACCTTGAACTAGGATATTCTCTTAAAGGTTCTATGCTAAATAAACTTAGCATAGAAAGATTACGGATTTATGTATCTGGCCGAAATCTATTTGTATTTACCAATTATCCTGGCGCAGATCCGGAAGTTGGAAATTCAAATTTTGGTAATGATAAAACCAGTATTGGAATCGACAGAGGATTATATCCACGATCAAGAGTTATATCTTTTGGAGTTAATATGTCAATATAAATATCTAAAAACACTATACAATGAAATCAATTAAATATATATTACTTGTACTTGTTTTTTTCTCTCATGGCTGTTCCGATTGGCTAGAAATGGAACCCATAGGTGAAAAAATGGAAAACAACTTTTATCAAACTGAAGAAGATATATACCAGGGATTAATTGCAGCTTACTCTATGTTGCAACCCAAATATTTTTCAGGGTGGTCTTCGTATTATTTTCTGGCAAATTTTCCTTCAGATGATTCTGAAGTAGTAGGTGGAGGCCCTAATGACAGGCCTGAATATCACGCAGTTTCAAATTTTACTATGCTGCCTACAAATTCAGCAGTTCTTCAATTGTGGCGACGCAATTATTTTGGAGTATATCGTGCCAATGTAGTTATTTTGAATGCCGATCCAGAAGCATCTCAAAAATCGAAAGCCTATATAGCTGAAGCTAAATTCCTTCGGGCTTACTATTATTTGGAATTAGTTAAGTTTTGGGGAGATGTTCCACTAATTACAGGACAGTTGACAGCCGATGAGTATAATCAAGAAAGAGCTGATGCAGCAAAGGTATACGAACAAATTGTTTCTGATTTGCAAGAAGCTATACCTGATCTTGAAGCCAACCCATCCGAAAAATACAGAGCTTCAAAAGGTGCAGCTCAATCTTTGCTTGGAAGAGCTTATTTATATATGGCCTCACCATATTATCACCAGCGTTACAACTTTGAACTTAGTGCAACCGAGTATTACAAATTGGCTGCTGGCCAATTCCAGGATGTAATAAATTCTTTTTATGAGTTAGAACCTGTGTATGATAATATTTGGAGCTATGAATATGAACACGGTGTAGAGTCTATTTTCGAAATTGAATATGCAAATATTGACCGTGGTGGCGATTGGGGTAATGGACGTGTAAATGGAGGTAATATTGATGTTCAAATGTCAGGGCCAAGAGGAATTTCAACAGATACATTAAATGCCGGTTGGGGTTTTGATATGGTTTCTGAAGATCTTATTGCGCTTTACGATGCTGAGGGAGATGATGTTAGAAAATATGGAACTGCTTACGGCGAAGCATTTTTAACATCCATTGGTGCATCATCATGGGAACAAAAAGAAGGATATACAGGATGGTTTAGTAAAAAACGTGCACCCTGGAGCCATATTACATCTACAGTTGGTCCTGAATGGAATTATGAAACCAATGAGAGAGTTATTCGCTATGCTGATGTTCTGCTTATGATGGCAGAAGCCTTAGTTGGAAGTGGAGAAGGTGACCCTGATTTTTATTTTAATCAAGTAAGAGAAAGAACAGGAGAATTAGACCCCATCACTGGCGTTACAATGCAAGATATCAAGAAGGAGCGGCGCCTGGAGTTAGCTATGGAAGGTTTTAGGTTTTTTGATCTGGTAAGATGGGGTGATGCTCCTTCTGTTCTTGCTAATCGTGGTTTTGTTGAAGGTAAAAATGAAGTATTTCCAATACCACAGGACGAAATTGTTAACTCAAATTATACATTAACACAAAATGAAGGATATTAGAATTGCTAATATCCTTCATTTTAATCAGTGAAACCATTTAAAAACCTTTTGTAACAACTATTTAGTAAAACTGTTTGTGACAATATAAAAGCATAAAAATTGTAACGATAACTAAATGTAAAACACTTCTTGGCACAACTGAAATATTTCTTACGAGATTTATACTGAAATGGACATAGAACACAAAAAAAAATATTTAATGTTAAAGATAATTGACAGGTATGTAATGAAAGTAGTATTTATATTTTTTCTATTTATATTTTCTTATTGCGATGAAAATGATTCGAGCAATGGCTTTAAAGCCGAGTTCAGTTATGAATATATCGATGAAAATCATGTTCAATTCAGGAATGAATCAGAAGGTGACTATTATTCAATGATGTGGGATTTTGGCAATGAAGAAACAGATACAACTACTGATAAGAATAAAACTTATAATATTTATTATCCTGTAGAGGGTGATTATGAAGTTTCGCTCAAAATATTGAATGATGCACGTTTTACTAATACCGTTAATAAAACAATAAGCATTTCGAAAACCGATTTTTTAGTCTCTTTTACTGCTGAGGTAGATAGTGATAATCCAAATAATGTTCTTTTAACAAATACAACGATTGGCGAATATGACTCGTTTAAATGGCTCTATCGTAGCAGGGAAGTTGAAAATGAATCTGAATTTAAAGCTTATTTTCCTTTTGCAGGAGACTATGAGATTGAGTTACAGGTAATGAAAAATGGTAATACACACATTCTTAAGAAGACAGTGAATATTACACGGGATGATCCTGATTATTTTGACAAACTGGTTTTAAACTGGTCTGACGAGTTTGAAGGATCTGAACTAAATATGGATCACTGGACGTTTGAGACCGGTGCTTCAGGGTGGGGTAACAACGAATTGCAGAATTATACCAATGGTGATAATGCAGAAGTTGTAGATGGTAAATTAATTATAACTGCGCGTAAAGTGGATGATAATACTGAAGTTGGTTCTTATACTTCTTCTAGAATAGTTTCTTTAGGAAAAAAAGAGTTTCAATATGGCCGGATAGAAATACGTGCTAAGTTGCCGTCTGGAACAGGAATATGGCCAGCCATTTGGATGTTAGGAAGTGATATTAGGTCGGTTGGATGGCCTGCATGTGGCGAAATGGATATTATGGAATATGTTGGTTACGAACCAAATACTATTCATTCAACGGTTCATACCCTGGCTGGTTATGGAGCCAATGCCAATGGTAGTAGTAAAATTTTAGAAACTTGTGAAGAAGAGTTTCATGTATATGGCCTTTATTGGACAAAAAGGAAACTGGTTTTTTACACAGATAACATTGATAATGTTACTTATACGTATTTTCCTGCGATAAAAACATCTGAGAACTGGCCTTTTGATCAACCTGCTTTCTTTATTTTGAATATTGCTGTAGGAGGAAACTGGGGTGGAGTTCAGGGTATTGATAACAGTATATTTCCACAAAAAATGGAAATTGATTATGTTCGTGTATATCAGGAACCTTTATAAATCGATACTGAATATAAAATTGTATAGCATATATAAAGCTATCAGCCTTTTTAAAACATTAAAATGATAAAAGTTAAATGAAATATTTACCATATATATTAACCATTGTTGTTATGATTTCATTAAGCTGCAATTCATTGCATAATGAAAATGACAAAGTTGATGAGCTTATTGCTAAAATGACTCTTGAAGAAAAAATCGGGCAGTTGAATCAACTCATGAATTTTGTAGATACCATCCCTGTTGACCCTTATTTCTATAATTTATTAAAAGAGGGAAAAGTAGGCTCCGTTTTAAATGGATACTCCACTGAGTTAATTAAAGAGATGCAAAGAATTTCGGTAGAAGAGAGCCGTTTGGGCATTCCTTTATTGGTCGGCCGTGATGTAATTCACGGATATCGTACCATTTTTCCTGTAAATATCGGCTTAGCTGCTACATTTAATCCTGAGTTGGTAAAAGAGAGTGCCGCTATTGCAGCTAAAGAGGCAAGATCAGAAGGCATTAACTGGACATTTGCGCCCATGATGGATATTTCGCGCGATCCGCGATGGGGTAGAATGGTTGAAAGTTGTGGTGAGGACCCCTACTTAACCGAAGAAATGGCCAAAGCCTATATACAAGGTTTTCAGGGAGATGATCTTTCCAATACCCATAAAATTGCTGCAACAGCCAAACATTACGTAGGCTATGGTGCCGCTATTGGTGGGCGCGATTATAATACAACATTAATTCCTGAAGCTGAATTGAGAAATGTTTATTTACGGCCATTTAAAGTTGCTGTTGAAGAAAATGTTGCTTCTGTGATGTCTGGATTTAATGAACTAAATGGCATTCCTACTTCAGGAAATAAATATACAATCAAAGAAATATTAAAAGGCGAATGGGGTTTTGACGGTTTTGTTGTTAGCGATTGGGCCTCAGTAAGAAATTTAACTACTCATGG
>CAZSIC010000007.1:0-14861 GCA_964606845.1 uncultured Bacteroidales bacterium | reverse complement strand
GCTGTTATTGGGCCTTTAGCAAATGCTCCTTATGAACAAATGGGTACCTGGGTTTTTGATGGAAAAGCTGAAAATTCAGTAACTCCGTTAAATGCACTAAATAATTACTTAGGCAAAGAAAAGGTAAATTATGCACCTGGATTAAAGATAAGCCGGACCAGAAACAGGGATGGATTTCCCGAAGCCATTCAGGCTGCAAAAAATTCTGATGTTGTCCTTTTGTTTATGGGCGATGAATCGATATTAACAGGCGAAGCGCATTGCAGGGCAGAATTGACCCTTCCCGGATATCAAAATCAGTTAATTGAAGAGATTAGTAAGCTCAATAAACCAACAGTGTTGGTTATGATGACAGGCGTAATACACATGATTGAACCCTATTTGGAAAAAGTGGATGCCCTTCTATATGGTTGGCATCCGGGAACCATGGGTGGCCCTGGATATGTAGATTTGTTGTTTGGTATAGAATCGCCATCAGGAAAATTACCGATGACTTTTCCTCGTACTGAGGGACAAATTCCTATTTACTATAATCATAACAATACGGGTCATCCGGCCTCTGATGAAAGTTGGGTAAGAATGTACGATATTCCGGTTCAGGCATGGCAAACCTCTTTAGGAAATACCAATCATTATTTGGATTATGGACTTGAACCTTTATTTGAGTTTGGATTCGGCTTATCTTATGCTGATTTTAGATATTCGGATATACAATTATCAAAAAAAATAATTTCAATGAATGATTCTTTGATAGTAACAGCTAAGATAAAGAATGTGGCTGGATGCCAGGCCGAAGATGTTGCCCAGCTTTATATTCGTGATTTAGTGGGAAGTATTGTACGCCCTGTAAAAGAACTTAAACGGTTTAAAAGAATCAAATTAAATCCTGGCGAAGAAAAAGTATTAGAGTTTATTTTATATCCTAAAGATTTTGAGTTTCATAATGGAGAAGAATGGGTTATTGAGCCGGGAGAATTTCAGATATGGATTGGAAATAGTTCTAAGGCATCATTAATGTCAGGTTTTGAATTAAAATAAATTAGTCACTATAAATCAGTTATTAATGAATAAATCATATATAGTTCGGGTTGCGCTAATTGTTGCTCTTGGTGGTTTTTTAATGGGTTTTGATGCTTCTGTAATTTCTGGTGTAGTTAGGTTTATTGAGCCCTATTTTGAATTAACAAAAATTCAGCTGGGATGGGCCGTAGCTTGCTTAACATTGGTAGCTACCATTACTATGTTAGTAGCCGGTCCTATAAGCGATAAAATTGGCAGAAAAAAAGTATTGACGCTAGCTGCTTTATTTTATGCTTTTTCAGCAATTACGTCAGCATTAGCCACCGATTTTTGGTTCTTTATTATTGCCCGTATGATCGGAGGAATAGGTGTAGGTGCATCACTAATCATTGCGCCCATGTACATTGCTGAAATTTCTCCCCCAAAACTGAGAGGCCGGTTAGTCTCTTTTAACCAGTTAAATATTGTTTTAGGGATTTCAGTGGCTTTCTTCACCAATTTTATTATACTTAAACTCAGTCAATCCGATGCTACATGGGTAGAAATTTTGCAAATTGATAAACATCCCTGGAGATATATGCTTGGCGTGGAAGCAATACCTGCCGCTCTTTATTTTTCACTCTTATTTTTAGTGCCTAAAAGCCCACGTTGGTTAGCATTAAAAGGTTTTGAAAAGAAAGCGCTTGCCATCATGAAAAAAGCAAGTGGCGAAACCATTGCATTAAGTGAATTTAAAGCTGTAAAAGAAAGCATTCATAATGACTCCCAAAAAGATAAAGCACATATCAAGGAGTTGTTTAAACCAGCCATGAAACTGGTTTTAATCATTGGAATCGTTATTGCCATAACGCAGCAAATTACAGGAATAAATGCGGTATTCTTTTATGCTCCAATGATTTTTGAACAATCAGGCGTAGGGCTTGATGCTTCTTTTTCTCAAGCCATATTAGTGGGAGTTACCAATCTGATTTTCACCATTGTGGCCATATGGTTTATCGATAGAGTGGGACGAAAACCGTTACTGATGATTGGTTTATCTGGGATTATCATCTCAATGTTATTAATTGGATTTTCTTTTAAATCAGCTACTTACCATTTCGATAAAGCTGCCATAAATCAGATAAGTAAAGATTTACAATATGAAAAATTGCATATCCTGGAAAATAAACAATTTGAAAGCGATCTTGAACTAAGAAACGAATTGAGAAGAGTTTTTGGTAACGAATTAAATGAAGAGCAGGAAAGAGTACTGATTACTCATGCAATTCAAATTAATCCATGGTTGGTTTTATTTGGAATTATTGGATTTGTAGCTTCTTTTGCATGTTCATTGGGCCCTGTCATGTGGGTATTGTTCTCTGAACTATTCCCAAACCGGTTACGTGGAATTGCCATATCTTTTGCCGGTACCATTAATTCAGCATTTAGCTTTTTGGTACAATTGGTTTTTCCCTGGGAGTTGGCCAACCTGGGCAATGCTAATACTTTTTTTATATATGGTGCTTTTGGTTTAATCGGACTGGTTATTTTAAAAATTTATTTACCTGAAACCAAAGGAAAATCTTTGGAAGACTTAGAAAAAATATTGATAAAAAGCGAATAAAAATGAATCAACTAAAAATAATTATATTACTACTGATAATTAGTACTTTATCTTGTAAAACAACTCATGATAAGGGAAATCAATTAAAAATGGAACCTGTAAAAGTTGAGATGGTCAATAAGGATAATCATTTTCAATTACTGCGTAATGGTGAACCTTATTATATAAAGGGTGCCGGTACTACATTCGACAAAATAAAAATATTAGCACATAATGGTGCAAATTCTTGCAGAACCTGGAGTACGGAAACAGATCATTATACTGCTGATCAATTCATGGATTCTGCCCATAATTATAATTTAACCGTTACATTGGGGCTTGATGTTCAAAAAGAGCGAAAGGGCTTTGATTATAACGATTCAGTAGCGGTAAAAAAGCAGTTTGAATATATTAAAAATGAGGTTATAAAATATAAAGATCATCCTGCACTTCTTGTTTGGGGTATTGGAAATGAGTTAAACCTTAACTACAGCAATCCAAAAGTATGGGATGCAGTAAATGATATTGCAAAAATGATAAAAAAAATTGATCCTAATCATCCAACAACCACAATGCTTGCAGGTATTAAAGAATTTGATGTTAAAGAAATTGCTAAACGATGTCCTGATTTGGATTTTTTAAGTATTCAAATGTATGGTGACCTGCCCAACTTACAAAAAAGAATCAGCGAAAGTGGCTATGATGGCCCATATGTTGTTTCTGAATGGGGAGCTACCGGACATTGGGAAGTTGCAAGAACAGCATGGGATGCACCTATTGAACAAACCAGTAAAGAAAAAGCAGATTCATATATTCATCGATACAATGTTGCTATTGAATCAGACTCATTAAGATGTTTAGGATCTTACGTGTTTTTTTGGGGACAAAAACAAGAACGTACGCCAACATGGTATGGTTTGTTTACTGAGGCTGGTAATCCAACCGAAACAATTGATGCAATGCATTTCCTTTGGAAAGGCAAATGGCCCGAAAACAGGGCTCCAAGGTTAGATTCATTGAGACTTAACGGTTTGTCAGCCTTCGATAATATAAAATTAGAAAAAGGAAATAACTATACTGCTGAAGTTTTTTGTTATAACAACGAAAATGAGTCATTAAAGTATGATTGGGAGATTTTATATGAAAGCAATGACCTGGGCGTTGGCGGTGATCATGAAAGCAGGCCTGAAAGTATTGAGGGGTTAATCCAAAACAAAAATAGCAACAAAGTGGAAATTACAGCACCTAAAGAAAAAGGAGCATATCGTATCTTTGTTTATGTAATTGATAGCGAAAATAAAACGGCTACTGCAAACATTCCTTTCTATGTGAATTAATGGTTTTAGTTGAAAGAAAAATTTAAGGATAATGAGTAATACAAAAACTTATATTGGGAAAACATTTTATTATTCTGAAAATAAAGAGGTTAGTGGCAAGTTTGTTGAAATAGAAAATGAACAGTATTATAAAATAAGTAACTATGATCAAATGGCTGATTTTTTTATTAATTTAATCAGTTGCTCAGATCAGTGGTTATTTATTTCAAGCAATGGTTCTTTAACTGCAGGCAGAAAAAACAGGGACAATGCATTATTTCCTTACTATACTGTAGATAAAATTCATGATTATAAAGGGTTAACAGGAAATAGTTCATGTTTTATTGTTGAAAAGGAAGATAAAAATTTTTTGTGGGAACCATTTACTAAAGAATCTAAGATCAATTATTCAATTCAACGGAACATTTATAAAAGTTTTTTTGGTGATAAAATTATTTTCGAAGAAATAAATCAAGACCTCGGTATTTCTTTTCAATATAGTTGGTGTACCAGCGAAAAATTTGGATTTGTTAAAAAATCCCGGCTGTTAAATAGCAGCGATCAAACCAAAATCATTCATATCCTTGATGGAATTCAAAATATTTTGCCCTCGGGTGTAGATTATCAATTTCAAAACGAACTGAGTAACCTTCTTGATGCTTATAAAAAAAATGAATTAATTCCAGATACCGGCATTGGGTTATTTACTTTAAGTGCAATACCTGTTGACAGGGCAGAGCCTAGTGAATCACTTTATGCCACTTCAGTTTGGAGTACCGGACTTGAAAATATGCAGGTTTTAATTTCAAACAATCAGGTTGAATTGTTTAAAAACGGGCATTCTGTAAAAACAGAAAATGATATAAGAGCCAGGCGAGGAGCTTATTTTGTAAATACGCAAATAGAATTGGCTAAAAATGAATCAAAAAAATGGATGATCATTGCCGAAATTAATCAGGATAGTTCTGATGTTGCCAATTTAAATCATTTTATTTCGGAAACTAAAAATATTGATCAATTAATCAATGATGATATAAACAAAGGTACTGAAATATTGAGGAATATTGCTTCAAGTGCCGATGGTTTACAAATTACAAATACTCCGCTTTGTTACGCCAGACATTATTCTAATACCATTTATAATGTAATGCGGGGAGGCGTTTTTACCAAAAACTATTTGATTGATTTAAATGATTTTAAAACATATCTGCTGCAAATTAATAAACTACTGGCCAATGAGCTTAATGAATGGCTTAACCAGTTGCCGGTAAAAATGAATTATTTAGATTTGATTGCTGAAGCAGAAAAAACAAAGAATACTGATTTAGTGCGAATAGCTTATGAATATTTGCCTCTTGCCTATAGCCGAAGACACGGTGATCCCAGCAGACCATGGAATATTTTTTCTATCGAAACAAAGAACGAGGATGGGACATTAAAATATAATTATGAAGGAAACTGGCGTGATATTTTTCAAAATTGGGAAGCACTAAGTTTATCTTTTCCGGAATTTATTGAGGGAATCATATGTAAGTTTGTTAATGCATCGACCATTGATGGTTATAATCCTTACCGCATCATGCGAAACGGGATAGAATGGGAAAGTCCTGATCCACAAAATCCCTGGGCATATATCGGTTACTGGGGTGATCATCAAATAATCTATCTGCTTAAATTTTTGGAACATTCGGAAAATTACCATCCCGGCACACTGGATGAACTATTTATTAAAGAAATTTTTACGTACGCCAATGTGCCGTATCGGATTAAATCCTACGATGAAATTGTAAAAAATCCTAAAAATACCATAGTATTTGATTATGAACTGAATGATTTAATCATTGCAATGGAAGATCATGTAGGGGCTGATGCAAAACTGATGAAAAACAGAGAGGTTGGAAAGGCGTATAAGGTTAATTTGTTAGAAAAGGTTCTGGTTACCTTATTAGCAAAATTGAGTAATTTTATTCCAGAAGCCGGTATTTGGCTAAATACACAAAGACCCGAATGGAACGATGCCAACAATGCATTGGTTGGGAATGGAACATCAATGGTTACATTATATTATATTCGAAGATTTTTAAAATTTTTAGAAAATAAACTTAACCTCTTATCGATTGAAGAAATTGATATTTCTGTTGAAGTTGTAAACCTTTACGAAAGCATTTTTAAAATATTTAAAAAGAATTTACCTCTTCTTGATAAAGGAATTTCGGATACTGATCGAAAAAAGATTGCTGATTTGTTGGGCTATGCTCATGAAAAATATAGAACAAAGATTTATAACAAATCTTTTAACGGCAAAAAAAGAAACATCAATATTTCTGAACTTTTAGAATTTACAACGATTAGTTTAAAATATGTTGATCAGTCAATAAAAGCTAACAAAAGAGATGATGGGTTGTATCATGCTTACAACCTTATTTCTTTTAAAAAGGATAAAATAATCATTCGTCATTTATATGAAATGCTTGAGGGACAGGTTGCTATTTTAAGTGCTGGTTTGTTATCAGCCAATGAAAGCCTGGAGGTATTAGACGTATTGAAAAAGAGTAAAATGTACAGACCTGACCAATATAGCTATATGCTCTATCCCGATAGAGAAATGCCAAGGTTTACAGAAAAAAATAATATCCCTGCTGAAAAAATAGAATCATCAGCTTTACTTAAAGAATTAATCCAAAAAGATGATTCTAAAATTATAAAAGTAGATAAAACAGGAAGTTATCATTTTAATAGTGATTTTAGAAATGCAGAGCTTCTTAATCAGGCCCTGGATCAATTAAGTGTTGAAGAATATCCTGGATTTGATATCAAAGAAAAACAGAAAATACTTGAGATTTATGAAGAAATGTTTGACCATCAATCGTTTACCGGAAGGTCGGGTACATTTTTTGGTTACGAAGGACTGGGTTCTATTTACTGGCACATGGTTTCGAAGCTATTACTAGCCACTCAGGAAAGTTATTTCCGGGCTGTTGACGAAAATGCCGACCAGAATATAATTGATCAGCTTAAAAATCATTATTACGTAATAAAAGCGGGCATTGGTTTATACAAATCGCCTGAAATTTATGGAGCATTTCCTACAGATGCTTATTCGCACACACCTGCCAATGCAGGTGTTAAACAGCCAGGTTTAACCGGCCAGGTGAAAGAGGATATCATTTCCCGATTAGGCGAGTTGGGTATAAGAATAAAGAATGGAGAAATTCACTTTGAACCATCATTATTAAATCATCATGAAATATTGGCTGAAAATACTGATTTTGAATTTTATACTATTGATGGAAAGCTAAGGAGAATTACTTTAGAGCAAAAACAGCTCGCCTTAACATTCTGCCAGGTTCCTGTTGTATACACCGATTCAAAAGATGATCATATTATTATAACATTTAATAATAATGAGCAAATAACAATTTCGGGTAATATTTTAGCAAAAAATCTAAGCAAACAAATTTTTAGGCGTTTAGGTGATATCAAACAAATTGATGTGTTAAAAAGAAACCTTAAAATTCAAGATAATTAAAAAATATAAACGATGAAAGGCTTAAAATTTCTATTTCTTGTATTTCTTTTTATTGGAATTATCAGCTGCCAAAGAAAAGAAGAATCGAATCAAACAGCTTTAAAACAAAGTAAAAATGATTTGTTAAACAATCAATACAAAGCAATTTGCTATTCAGGTTTTAGAACCGGCCAGCATCCAGACCGTGGAGATGGTGCAGTAAATCCAAGTTACGAGGAAGTGTTGGAAGATATAAATATCCTTTCTCACAATTCTAATTTCAATTTAATCCGTGTATACGATAGTGGGGAAAACTCCGAAACGGTTTTACAAGTAATTAAAGAAAACGGGTTGGATATTAAAGTTATGTTGGGAATTTGGTTGCGAGCCGAGATAAGTACGCATAAAACATGTGAGTGGTTAACAGAACCAATTCCTGATGAAATTTTACAAAAGAATAAAACACTAAATATAGAAGAAATAAATAAAGGGATACAATTAGCCAATCAGTACAAAGATATTATTATAGCTGTAAATGTAGGCAACGAAGCCTTGGTTGACTGGAATGACCATAAAGTGCATCCGGATACCATGATTTCTTATGTTAAAAAAGTTAAGCGCTCAATTCAACAGCCCGTTACCGTTGCTGAAAATTATAAATGGTGGGCCGATCATGGTACTGAATTGGCAGAGGTAGTCGATTTTGTTTCCATCCATACTTATCCTGTTTGGGAAGGTAAGGATATTGACGAAGGCATGAATTACACCATTGAAAACATATTGGAAGTTCGTAATGCCTTGCCGGAAGCTAAATTAGTAATAACCGAAGCCGGATGGGCTACAACAGCCTCCGAATTTGGAGCCCGGGCAAGCGAAGAGAAACAACAGCAATATTATGAAGATATCATGGAATGGGCATCTGAGATGAATATTACTACTTTTTTCTTCGAGGCCTTTGATGAAGACTGGAAAGGTGATCCCAATAATATGATGGGAGCCGAAAAACATTGGGGTTTATTTACCGTTGACCGTAAGCCCAAAAAAGTGATGGAGAAACAATATTCTTTTTTAACCGAAGATCAATAAAAATATGAGCAAGATAGCTACAAAACTCTCTGTTAAAGAAAAGTTAGGTTATGGATTAGGAGATACGGCATCTCATTTTGTATGGGATATGGTGGGTTTCTGGATATTAATTTTTTATACCGATACTTTTGGTATTTCTGCTGCTGCGGCCGGTACCATAATGCTTATTGCCCGGATGTGGGATATGATAAGCGATCCTATCATGGGGATTATTGCTGATAGAACTAAAACACGATGGGGAAAATTCAGGCCTTATATTTTATGGATGGCATTGCCTTATAGTATACTTGCTGTTTTAACTTTTACTACACCTGATTTTGACATGACTGGTAAAATTATCTGGGCAGGTACAACTTACTTTTTGTTAATGACTGTTTTTACTGCTATTAACTTGCCATACTCATCATTAAGCGCGGTAATGACTGGCGATTCGTATGAACGGGCCGGGTTAAATTCATATCGATTTGTTTTTGCTTTTACCGGACAGCTTATTGTTTCGGGTACAGCACTAACCCTTGCTAAATATTTTGGGAATGGTAATGATGCAAAAGGTTATCAAATTACATTGATTCTTTTTTCGGTGATTAGTTTTATCCTTTTTATGATCACTTTTAAAACAACAAAAGAAAGAATACCGCCACCTAAAGAACAAACGAAATCACTAAAAAAGGACTTGAAAAACCTTTTTAAAAACAGGCCTTGGGTTATTCTCTTTTTTGTAGGAATCATTTCATTTGTCATGTTCTCCATACAAAATCTTTCCATTGCCTATTATTTTAAATATTATTTGGGAAAAGAAGAAAGTGTTCAACTTTTTAATGTTACCGGTACCATTGCATTAATTGCTGCTATACCATTTTCTAAATACCTGGCCAAAAAATTTGGCAAGAAAACAACTTTTATCGCAAGTTCCCTACTATCAGGTTTGTTTTTTATCTTATTATTTTTTCCGGCCGAAAAAAATATTGTAACAATTTATATTATAAACATCTTTGCCAAAATGGCTTATGCTCCGGCCGTTCCATTGCTTTGGACTATGCTTGCTGATACAGCAGATTATTCAGAATGGAAAAATGGCAGAAGGGCTACCGGACTGGTTTTTTCAGCAGCCACATTTGCTCAGAAGGCAGGGTGGGGCATTGGAGGTGCAATTGCCGGATGGTTACTGGTATTTTTTAAATTTGTTCCCAATGTTGAGCAAACAGAATTTGCTATTACGGGGATTAAATTAATGATTTCTGTAATTCCAGGGATATTATATATGGCTTGTGCTATTTTCTTAATCTTTTATGATATTGATAAAAATACCTGCGAAGAAATGCAACGCGACCTGGATGCCAGAAGAGCTTGATTAAAAAGATAATCTAAGGAACTTCTTCTCCTTTAGAGGCTGTATAAATTTTATACCATTGTTCTAAGGTCATGTTAATGGAAAAAGCATCTATTGCATTTTTTATTCTATCAATTTTTCCTGAACCTATGATTGGAATTATCCGGGCAGGATGTTTGAGTAACCAGCTGTATATGATTTTATCTATGCTATCAACTTCTAATTCATGGGCAACTTCCTGTAATTGATGATAAATTCGCTGTTCTTTTTTACTGTTTGGTTTAAATAACCTTCCACCTGCAGTTGGTGACCATGCTATGGGTTTTATGTGTTGATACTGAAGATAATCGATATTCCCATTTTCGAAATGCTCCAGGCAATAGGGAGATATTTCTATCTGATTGGTAACAAGCTTATTGCCTAAAAAAGAATTGAGTCTATCAAATTGTTCAGATGTAAAATTAGAAACGCCAAAATTTAAAACCTTGCCGCTATTTTCCAAATAGGTAAATGCTTTAGCTATTTCTTCAGGATCAAGAAATGGTGAAGGCCTGTGAAGCAAAAAAAGGTCGATATAATCAGTATTCAAATTTTGTAAAGAATTATTTACCGAGGATACAATATGATCGTAGCTATAATCATAATGTTTTATTTTTCTGTTAGGGTATTTGTCTGATACTAATTGAATACCACACTTGGAAATGATTTGAATTTTTTCTCTTATTTTTTTGTTTAATTGTAAAGCATCGCCAAATTTTTTCTCACACGCATAATTCCCATAGATATCTGCATGGTCAAATGTTGTTATTCCAAGATCCATGAGCTGTTGTGTAAACTTTAACAGTTCATTATTGGATAGATTCCAGTCTAATAATCTCCAATGGCCATGAACCAATCTCGAAATAGCAAACTTTTCTGTTAGATTTATTTTTTCCATGATAATTCTTTTAATTCAGTAAATTTAGTTATTTCTGACTGTTTTTCCTTCAAAAATAAAATTTGATTCAGGCATTTTTTTTATCACTTTTTTGGCCTAATTCCTTTAAATATAAATTAGAAAACTTAACAAGCGCATTATTCTTTTTTATATAATTTTATAAAAAGCTCATTTTCAGTGTTATTAAATTATTTTTTTCTCGCTTTTTTCTTTAATGTTTAACTCATTTTAATTATCTTTATCAATAGTTATAAAATTTATAAATACTATGAATGCAGGTTTTTCTCCAATTGATTACGGAATTTTTGCACTTTATGCAATTATAATTATTTCTCTAGGTTTATGGGTTTCTAGAACAAAAGATGGTAAAGAGAAAACCACTGAGGATTATTTTTTAGCCAGTAAATCACTTCCCTGGTGGGCTATCGGAGCTTCTTTAATTGCTGCCAATATATCTGCAGAACAGTTTATTGGTATGTCAGGATCTGGTTTTGCCGTTGGATTGGCTATTGCGTCTTATGAATGGATGGCTGCATTGACGTTAATAATTGTAGGAAAGTACTTTCTGCCTATCTTTATAAAGAAGGGATTATACACTATTCCAGAATTTATTGAAAAACGATTCAATACCAACCTAAAGACTATTCTGGCGATTTTCTGGATTGCGCTGTTTATTTTTGTTAATCTTACATCAGTTCTTTATTTAGGCGCAAAAGCATTAAATACAATCATCGGCAATGGTGAAACTCAAAACATTATCTGGTTTATTCTGGGATTGGCTTTTTTTGCTGCTGCTTATTCTGTCTGGGGAGGATTGTCGGCTGTAGCATGGACCGATGTTATCCAGGTATTTTTATTGATTGTGGGAGGATTAATTACTACCATTATTGCCCTAAACCGAGTTACCATTGAAGGGGGTGTTTTTAACGGACTTTCCCACATTTACGATGTCGCAAGCGATAAATTCCATATGATTCTTAAAAGAGACAATCCTGAATTTTTCAATTTACCAGGAATAGCTGTCTTAATTGGTGGTTTATGGGTTGCTAATTTATACTATTGGGGATTTAATCAATATATTATTCAGCGTACACTGGCTGCAAAATCTTTACGCGAAGCGCAACGAGGAATTGTTTTTGCCGCATTTTTAAAATTGATTATTCCATTAATTGTAGTAATTCCGGGAATTGTAGCCTATGTATATTATATGCAACCCGAGGGAACGCATATTGTAGATGGGGTTCAAACCGCATTGACAAAAGCCAATGGTATGCCAGATAATGACAATGCATATCCCTGGCTGATAAGTACATTTATACCTGTTGGTTTAAAGGGCCTTGTTGTTGCTGCTTTAGGTGCTGCAATTGTTTCTTCACTGGCTTCAATGCTAAATTCAACAGCGACTATTTTTACCATGGATATTTATAAACCATATATTTCTAAAAATGCTAAAAATAAAGAATTGGTATGGACGGGAAGAATTACTGTTTTATCAGCCTTGATTCTGGCTTGTCTGGTTGCGCCAATTCTTGGTCCAATACCACAAATGTTTCAATATATACAGGAATATACCGGTTTGGTGAGTCCCGGAATATTAGCTGTATTTTTATTAGGTTTATTTTGGAAAAAAACTTCTACTAAAGGTGCAATAACAGGAATTTTAGCATCAATTCCTGTTGCTTTTGCATTTAAAATACCTTCTATAGCGATACGCACTTTAACTAGAAAAATTGAATCAGCAAATTTAGATGCTGAGCAAATGGCTATAATACAGTCAAAAATTTCCAATTTTGCCGGATATGAATTGCCATTTCTTGATCAGATGATGTACACTTTACTTATCACAATGGCAATAATTATAATGGTTTCATTAACAACCGGAAAGGGTGATGACAACAAAAAAGCTATTTCGCTTGAATCATCAACTTTTATTACCGGCAAAAAATTTAATATTGCCAGTTATATTTTGATGCTTATTCTTGTGTTATTGTATCTAATTTTCTGGTAATACTAAACTTACAAAACAAATTTATTAATCTTTGTTTTATTCATTAAGCTTTAATAATTATACTGTACTTTCAGTTTTAGAGTTAATAGATCTATTATTTTATTAATCCACTAACAAATGATTAGTTATTTATTTTTTTTAAATCTTTTAACTAATAAATATTATTTTTGTTTAAATAAATCTAACTAAAATGCAACTTGTAACATCAAAAGATATTTCCAAAGTAATTCATCTCGATAAGTTTGGCGGTGAGGTTGTAGCCAAACTACTAATGCAGGTTTTAAAATTTAACAAGGTAAATAAAGTTTATTCCCAAACAAAAGATAAAGAAGGAATCGAATTTGTTAATTCGGTTATTGAGCATTTAGGGATAAATTACGAGGTCAAGGATGATGACTTAAAACGTATTCCTGAAAATAAACCCTTTATTGTTATTGCCAATCACCCATTTGGTGGTGTAGATGCTATTATCCTGCTGAAAATTTTAAGTGAGATACGGCCTGATTTTAAAGCCATGGCTAATTTCTTATTGCAAAAAATTGATCCTTTAAAAGATGTAATTTTTCCTGTTAATCCATTTGAAACACACAAAAATGTTAAATCAAGTTTTACCGGTTTAAAAAATGCAATGTTTCATTTAGAGCAAGGCCATTGTTTAGGTATTTTTCCGGCAGGAGAAGTTTCATCTTATCAACCCGATTCCTTTATTATTCAGGACAGAGAATGGCAACCCTCCATTTTGAAATTTATAAAAAAAGCAAAAGTTCCTATTATACCTGTCTATTTTCATGGAACAAACAGTCGTATTTTTCATATGTTGGGACAAATTCATCCTTTATTGCGAACAGCAAAATTACCTTCAGAGCTTTTTAATAAAAAAAATAAAACCATAAAGATCAGAATAGGAAATCCTATTTTGGTAAATGAACAAAATGAATTTACTGATATTGCCCATTTTGGACGTTATATTAGAGCCAGAACATATGCTCTTGGAACTTCAATTGAGGTAAAAAAATTTTATCGCCCTTCTTTTTATCCGAAAATAAAAAAAGTTGAACCCATTGCAGAACCTGTTAACCAGGATGATTTAACAAAAGAGGTAAAATTCTTAATTAAAAGTTACCTGTTGTTTGAGAATCGAAATTTTAAAATTTTTTGTGCACCTTCAACAGAAATGCCGCTAAGTATGCATGAAATTGGCCGGTTAAGGGAATTAACATTTCGTGAAGTGGGAGAGGGAACCAACCGAAGCCTGGATATTGATGAATATGATTTTTATTACAACCAGCTGGTTGTTTGGGATGATGGTGAAAATAGAATTGTTGGTGCATATCGAATAGGAAAAGGAAAAGATATTATTGCTCAATATGGGTTACCCGGATTTTATATTCATTCGTTATTCAAAATCCGAAAGAAATTTTTACCTGTGTTAAACGAATCGATCGAGTTGGGGCGTTCGTTTATTATTAAAGAATACCAACGCAAACCATTGCCGCTGTTTTTACTGTGGAAAGGTTTATTATTCTTTTTATTAAAAAATACTGATTATCGATATCTTATTGGGCCAGTTAGTATAAGTAATGATTTTTCTAAGTTTTCTAAATCATTGATTGTTGAGTTTATCAAAACATATCATTATGATGAGGAGCTAGCGAAATATATTAAACCGCGTAAAAAATTTGTGGTAAAACCCGATAAAATTGTTGATAGAAAAATATTTTTGGAGGAAGAACAAAGAGGTGTAGCTAAAATTGATCAGTTAATTCAGGATATTGAATCGAATTATAAATTCCCAATATTATTAAAGAAATACCTTCAACTTAATTCAAAAATCATTGGTTTTAATATCGACCCTAAATTTAATAATGCTTTAGACGGTTTGATTATACTCGATATTTTTGATGTGCCTCAAAATTTTATCAAAGGTTTATCGAAAGAACTGAATGATGAATCGATCCTGGAAAGGTTTAATTTTTCATCTTCGATGATGGAGGTTGAGTTTGAACCAAAAAAATAATTTAGTGTCGTGTCAATGCTATTGTGTCGGTTAAGTCGCAATAATTTTTTCTCAGAT
>CAZSIC010000006.1:0-60281 GCA_964606845.1 uncultured Bacteroidales bacterium | reverse complement strand
TGAGTGAGTTGTATGTTTTTGGATCGATTTTGACTGAGAAGTTTAATAAACATAGTGATATTGACTTCCTAGTGAAATTTGGCGATGTGGATTTGTATGATTATTTTGATAATTATATAGAATTTAAGGAATCTTTAGAGAATCTTTTCAAAAGAAAAGTTGATTTATTAGAAATTCAGACCTTAAAGAACCCGATATTAAAGCGTTCAATTGATAGAAATAAAATGAAAGTATATGGACGAGCGGATTCTAAAATGGCTGTATGATATTCACGAAGCTATCAATGAGATTGATAGCTTTTTCATTGATAATCCGAAAGATTTCAAACATTATCAATCAAATACTTTACTTAAAAGAGCCGTTGAACGAGACTTAGAAATAATAGGAGAAGCCATAAATAGAATTTTGAAAAGAGATCCAGAATTTCCAATTAAATATGCTAAAAAGATTGTTGGATTAAGAAACCAAATTATTTATGCTTACGATAATATTTCAGATGAGAATATTTGGGCAATTATTTCTAAACATGTTCCACTTTTAAAAGAAGAAATTTTTAAGTTTATTAAGGAAGCTGAATAGGGCTCTACTGATAATACAGCTTCAGAAAAAATGGGGCTGCAATGCAATTCTGACTATTTTTGTTATCTATAATTTTCGATAACGAACTCCGATTATTAACGGGAAGAAACAGCGTGCAATCCCTTACTTTTTCAAAGCTGATATAAAGTGAAGCTTTATGCGAGCGTGAGAGTGAGTGATTAAATTACATCAATCAAGCTCGGAGCCTGCTTATAAATTTATTAAACGTTGGTTTTTTAATTTTTAATGAACATATTTTTTATCTTTTGGGAAAAATAAAAAATGAAGAAAAATGGATAAATTCCAACATGCCATAAATTTCATAAAGCATTTCGTCGATTTTGATGAGCAGGAAATTCATGCTATGAAAAATAGGGTAAATTTAATCCATCTAAAAAAGAATGATATCTTTATTGATGAAGGTGAGATTGCCCGTCAAATAGCGTTTACCAATAAAGGATACCTAAGGGTTTTCTACCTGCACGATGGCGAAGAAATTACCCGCGATATTACTCCTTTGCATAGTTTTGCTACGGCTTTACCCAGTTTTATCTCTCAAACACCTTCATTCGAAATAATTAGTGCCATTACCGATTGTGAACTTATTACTATTCATAAAAACGATCTGGAATTTCTCTATTCAAATTTTCCAAAATGGGAACGATTCGGGCGCCGGATCATCGAAGAAATGTTTGTAGAATCGCAGCGAAGAATTTATTCTTTTATTACCGAAACCGCTGAAATACGGTATAAAAAATTGTTAAAGCAACATCCCGATATGATTAGAGAAGTGCCGCTAAAATTTATTGCCGGATTTTTAGGTATAAAACTTCAATCATTAAGCCGTTTACGTAAATCGATGGAGTGGGAGTGAGATAGTAAATTTGTTAATTGTATATCCATTTTACTGGCACCTGCAGCCTGCCATCCGACAGATAAACTATCAACTGCCGCTTTTGTTTCTAATATCAAAATTTTTAATCTGTGATGTTCTGTTCAATTCTTTGAATCTGTGTTCCATTAATTAAAATATTTAACAAATGTTAAATGGTTTTTAGCTTATTTTTTCGGAAATTTGAAATAAGATTTATTTAATACAATTGCTATATGGAAAGAATTTTTGATAAACCCGATCATAAACATTATGATATCATTATAATTGGAGGAGGAATAACCGGTGCTTCAGTCGCTTACGAAGCAGCCAGCCGTGGATTAAAAGTTGCCCTCTTCGAAAAAGGAGATTTTGGCGAAGCTACTTCTGCTGCTACCTCAAAACTAATTCATGGAGGATTACGCTATTTAAAAAATATGGAGTTTGGCTTGGTGCGTGAATCCCTGACCGAGCGGCGCATTCTGGAAAATATAGCACCCAATTTTGTTTATCCCTTACCTTTCATGATACCAACATATAGCAACTTTAAAAATAACAAACAAATTTTATTTATTGGCATGTTGCTTTATGATATTTTATCTTTTGACAAAGCATTTACATGGGATAAAACTAAAAAACTACCTTTTCACCGAACCATTGGTGCAAAAAAGACGAGAAATCTTGAACCCTGTATTAAAGATGAAAAACTAACCGGGGCGAGTATTTATTACGATTGTCAGAATATTAATCCCGAAAGGTTAACGTTTGAATTGCTTAATTCGGCTGTAAAATATGGTGCAGATTTAGCAAATTATGCTAAAGTAGAATCGTTGATTAAAGAAAGTGAAGCTATAAAAGGAATAAAGGTGAAAGATTTAATTACCCATGCTGAACATGAATATTCAGCTGATTTAACCATTAACTGTACAGGCCCATGGACAGACATTGTTTTAAATGCAACGGCCGGGAAACAAGCCTCAAATCATCATATTCGCCGTTCTGAAGGGATTCATATCATCACCAAAAAACTTTGTAATAAACATGCGGTTACCATGATGACTAAAAGCGGCCGCCATATTATGCTGATGCCCTGGCGAAACCATTCACTTATTGGAACTACCGACAAAGAATATAAAGGCAATCCGGATGATTATAAAATCACGAAAGAAAGTATTCAGGAATTGATTGATGAGATGAATGAAAACTATGGAATTGAAAAATTGAAATATGAAGATGTTTTATTTGCTTATGGTGGCTTAAGACCTTTGGTTGATAATCAAACCGAAGCATCGTATGAATCGTCACGTAAATACGAAATTACTGATCATGCCAAAGAAGGCATGGATGGGTTAATAACTGTTGAAGGAGGTAAGTATACCACCAGTAGAAACCTGGCTTATCATTTGGTGAATAAAATCGCTAAAAAGCTGAATAAAAAAGCAGGCAAATCTATCTCTAAAAAGAAATATCTGGTAAATTCAGATATTACAAACATGGAGAGCTTTATTAAGCAATTGGCATTAAGGTATCCTGCATTTTCAGAAGCAACCATAAATTATGTGGGTAGAAATTATGGACTGCAATGTCATACTATATTTCGGCTGGCGATGCGAGATAAATCATTGGCACAAGTATTAACTAAAGATGGTGAGATATTGGCCGAGGTGGTTTATGTAATTAAAAAAGAGATGGCTTATTCTTTAACTGATATCTTTTTTAGACGAACAGGCATAGGAACTTTAGGATACCCTGGTGATGAAACTTTCACCAAAGTTGTAGAAACAGCCAAGGTTTTTCTGAATTGGGATGATCAAAAGACGCAGGAAGAAGTGGATAAAGTGATGAATATTTTTAGATTACCACAATAAGTTATTTATTGTTATTTATTGTTATTTATTGTTATTTTTTTAAGAATAAATTAGCTGTAAAGAAGTTTTAAATCTGAAATGATGAACACATACAGAGATATCTTTAAGTGGGGAGATAAACGTGAAACTCAAATTGATGAAGGCACAATAAAAGTTATAAAAGAAAAATTTGGATTCACTGATTCTGATTTAGATCACAAGCATTTATTGGGCAACCACTCAATTAAACTCGATAAGCCTTGTAGTTTAGATAGCAAAATTATTGAACAATTAACGGGTATTGTGGGAAAAGAAAATATCGTAATAGATGATTCCTCCAGGGCTTCTCATGCACATGGAAAATATTATGCTGAATTATTAAAATTACGAAAGGGTGAAATTCTAACACCTCCCGATGCGGTTATTTATCCACGTAACGAAAATGATATTGTAAAAATAGTAACATTGTGCCATGAGAATAATATAGCAATAACTCCGCAGGGAGGACAGTCGTCAGTGACTCGCGGAGTGGAAACACCAAAAGGCGGAATAAGTCTTGATTTAACCAAACATCTAAATAAGGTACTGGAAGTAAATGAAATAAATTCTACTGCAACGGTTCAAACCGGAATGTATGGCCCTGATTTTGAATCCTATTTGAATCACTACGGACAAAAGTATTCCTGCGGACATTTTCCTCAATCTTTCGAATATTCGACCGTTGGAGGATGGGTGGCAGCAAAAGGAGCCGGACAGGCTTCTACGGGCTATGGTAAAATTGAACATATGGTCTTATCCATGCGTGTAGTTACACCCAAAGGGATTATTGAAACCAAAACCTATCCTGCCAGTGCCCAGGGGTGGGATTTACATCCTCTTTTTATAGGTTCTGAAGGAACGCTGGGTGTAATAACACAGATTACTATGAAAATACTTAAATACAGGCCAAATCATACCAAAAATGCCTCGTTTATTTTTAAAAGTTTTGAATCGGCCGTTGCAGCCATGCGAACGGTGATGCAAAGCGGCGTAGGGGTGCCCCATCTGTTTCGTATATCCGACCCTGAAGAGACCGATATTGCATTTAAAACCCAGCATTTTGAAGGTACTTTTGCCGATCAGTTTTTAAGCTACCGGGGCTATAAATCGCACAGCCGCTGTTTAATGTTTGTTTCGGTGGAAGGAAGTACTGAATATACAAAGCAAGTGGTATCATCTATTAAAAAGATTGCCAAAAAACACAAAGCCATGTATATTGGCGCAAAGCCTACTAAAAAATGGCTGGAGCAACGGTATTCAAGCGCTTATTTACGCGATCCGCTCATGGATTTAGGTATTATGACCGACACCCTTGAAACAGCAGTGATGTGGAATAACCTGCTTCCGCTTTGGAAGTCCGTTCGGAGATATCTGAAAAGCAGACCAAAAACAGTGGTGATGGTTCATATTTCTCATGTATACGAAAATGGAGCTAATTTGTATTTTACGTTTTTAAGCCCGATGAAAAAAGGAGATGAGCTGGAGGATTACAAACAATATCATCAGGGCATTATTGAAACCATTCGGGCACATGAAGGCTCATTATCTCATCATCACGGTGTTGGCCGTACTTTAGCTCCCTGGATGGAAGAAGAGCTGGGAAAAGAAAATATGCAATTAATGCAAGCCGTCAAAAACCATTTGGATCCCAAAGGGATTATGAATCCGGGAAATACGCTGGGGCTAAAACCATAGTTGTCATCCTTCGTCAGGCTCAGGATGACATAGGTAATTATTACAAATGACTGAGTTTAATATCCATGAATGCGAACGAAAAAAAATACGTTATTGTTATTGATGCCGGAACTCAATCCATCCGTGCAGCGATGATTGACCTGGAAGGAAATATCGATGCCCTGGAGCGTACTGAAATCGAGCCTTACTTTTCGGACCATCCGGGGTTTGCCGAACAGGATCCGGAATATTTGTGGGATAAGCTGTGTGAAACCACCCGGCGATTAGTAAAAAATAATTCTTTTGATATTTCTCTTATCCGGGGATTATCAATAACAACACAACGTGGTTCGATAGTTAACCTCGATGAAAAGGGTAAACCCTTGCGCCCTGCTATTATATGGCTTGACCAGCGCAAAGCAAAAGTGGGCGATTGGCCTGAAGGAATTATAAAAAAAGGATTGCAGCTGGTAAATATGTACGAATCGCTGGCGCATGCCATTAAAGATGGAGAATCAAACTGGATAAGACAAAATCAGCCCGAGATATGGAAAAAAACCTACAAATATGTATTTCTTTCTGCTTTCTTTAATTACCGCTTAACCGGAAATTTTATTGATTCTGTCGGCAGTACGGTTGGTTATATGCCTTTTGATTATAAAAAGCAACAATGGTCTAAACCGGGTTCAATAAACACCAAACTTTTTCCAGTAGAACGAGAAAAGCTTGTTGATTTGGTTAAACCATCTGAAAAGATGGGAAATATTACCTCCGAAGCGTCAAAACAAACCGGATTACCCGAAGGCTTAACTGTTATAGCTGCTGCTGCCGATAAAGCCTGCGAGGTATTAGGTTCGGGGTGTATCACACCTGAAAAAGCTTGTCTGAGTTATGGAACCACAGCAACCATCGAAACAGTTAATCGAAAGTATGTCGAAGTGATCAAATATTTTCCTTCCTATCCCAGCGCTATTCCTAATCATTACAACACGGAAGTAATGATTTACCGGGGGTACTGGATGATAAACTGGTTTAAAAAAGAATTTGGCTATCGGGAAGTGGAGCTGTCCAAAAAAACAGGAAAAACTCCCGAAGAGCTTTTTGATGAGATGATTAAAGATATTCCTCCCGGTTCTATGGGATTAACACTACAACCTTACTGGTCGCCCGGCGTAAAAATTCCCGGCCATGAGGCTAAAGGGGCAGTCATTGGTTTTGGTGATGTGCATACAAGGGCTCACTTGTACCGTTCCATTATTGAAGGGTTAACCTATGCCTTAAAGGATGGTGCATTGCTTACCCAAAAGCGTACCGGTGTAAAAATTGAAAAATTGCGTGTTTCGGGTGGAGGTTCGCAAAGCGAAAATGCGTTGCAAATTACCGCCGATATATTTGATATGCCGGTAGAAAAGCCACATACCTACGAAACATCCGCATTGGGTGCTGCCATCAACTGTGCGGTGGGACTTAAATTATATCCCGATTTTCAAACAGCTATTGATAATATGTGCAGAGTAGGAGAAACCTATAGGCCTAAATCCGAAAATCGTGCTAT
This sequence comes from uncultured Bacteroidales bacterium, assembly GCA_964606845.1. Taxonomy (GTDB): domain Bacteria; phylum Bacteroidota; class Bacteroidia; order Bacteroidales; family UBA12077; genus UBA12077. The sequence continues at coordinate 53,716 of CAZSIC010000006.1, read as the reverse complement.
TTATAAAAAACTTTTTAATAAAGTTTATAAGAAGATGTATAAACAATTAAAACCATTGTATCACGATATCAGAGATATCACAGATTACCCGAAAAAGGAGTTGTAGTTATCTAAAAAAGGATCACCGGCTTCCAGCCGGTTTTCTTTAGGGGGTTTATAGTTCTGTAGGTAAGATAACCAAAACCGATGGGGTACAGCAATCAGGCAAAGGCTGTCCAAAAAGTATTTGTGGAACTTCGTGATTCCTTTGTGTGACTTTGTGGTATAATCATAAAGTATTGATAGGCAGAGAGCATCGCAAAGAAGTCGCAAAGTTTCGCTAAGCAGATGAATAATCAATTTACCATTTTTAAATACTCTTTGGACAGCTCCTATTTCTTTATCGGTTAAGACGGTAAATCAACAGACAAAACCGTTGGTTATAGTTTAATGTTCATTCAAGCACCCTGTTATCTTCCCTTATTCCCTTCTTCCCTTCTTCCCTTATTCCCTTATTCCCTTATTCCCTTATTCCCTTATCCCTCTATTCCTCTATTCCTCTATTCCTCTATTCCTCTATTCCTCTATTCCTCTATCCCTCTATTCCTCTATCCCTCTATTCCTTGTTTACCCTCCGGTTAATCCACTTAAAAATTTCCATCACTAAAATCATAGGTACTGCAAAAACGAGGATTTGCGCCCATTCTGCAAGCGTAATAGGTTCTGTACGAAGGATATTCTGCATAAAAGGAATTTGCATGCTGGCAATATGGATTAACTGGGCAGCTAAAATTCCGAAAACCAAAATCAGGTTCCGTTTCAGAGGCACTTTAAAAGCAGATGTAATTTCCGAACGAGCGTTGAAAGCATGGAAATTTTGCATAAATACCATCAATAGCAGAACCATATTCCGTGCATGAATTTCGTTCATTTGCAGGTAGTTAATTAACCAGTACCAAACACCAAAAACAATTCCGCCCATGGTAAGTCCTGCGATAATGGTTTGATTAATCATTAAGGGATTAAAGATTTTCTCCCTGGGGCTTCTGGGTTTTCTTTTCATGGCCAGTGGTTCGCCACCTTCAAAAGCCAGGGCTACATCCTGAATTCCGTTGGTTACCAGGTTGAGCCACAACAACTGAACAGCAAGCAAGGGCAGGGGCAGTCCGGCAAAAATAGAAGCAATAAACAGGATGACTTCCGCTGCTCCGGTAGATATCAGCAGATAAATTACCTTACGAACATTATCGTAAGCAAAACGCCCTTCTTCAACGCCGGCAACGATAGATGAAAAATTATCATCGACAACAATCATTTGTCCTACTTCTTTAGCCACATCGGTACCGGAGCCCATTGCTACGCCAATATTGGCACGTTTCAGTGCCGGAGCATCATTCACTCCATCGCCGGTAACGGCAACAAATTCGCCGTTGCGAATCAGCACATCCACAATTTCCTGTTTTTGTAAGGGGGAGATTCGTGCAAATACTTTGCCCGAAAGGACTAACTTTTTAAATGCCGGGCAATCTGCGGGGCAGGCATCTTCGAGCATCTGGCCGGTAACCACCTGCTCATCCTCTTCAATAATTCCTAACTCACGGGCAATGGTGCCGGCCGTAGAGGGATGATCGCCGGTTATCATCATTACTTTTATACCCGCTTTCTTACATTTATCTACCGAATCCTTTGCTTCTTTTCTCAGCGGGTCAATAAAACTTATCAATCCGTAAAAAGTGAGTGCCGGGATATCTTTATTTTCGTATTCATCCTGCTTTTTGAAATCAGTATATTCGCCACTGGCAAAAGCTAAAACGCGGTATCCGTTCCCGGCAAGTGCTTCGGCTTGTTGCAAAATTTGTTTTTTATTCAGTGTAACGGTTTTTTCTCCATCGGACATGTTATGGCAAAAATCCAGAATCGTTTCTGTCGCTCCCTTGACACTGACTAAGGTCGTACCCTCTTTTTCATAAAAGGCAGCCGAAAATTTTCTCTCTGATTCGTACGGTATTTTATCTTTATACTTAAACGCTGCCCGAATATCTTCAGGGTTTGCACCTAACTTATAGCTCATTCCCAACAGGGCAATATCCATGGCATCGCCGTAATGTTCCCATTTATTGTTTTCATTGTTTAGTGAAGCCTCATTGGCAAGAACTGCGATTTCATTTAACAGATCCAACGTGTAGTTTTGTCCGTATTTTAATGCTTTATTTTGTTCACTTTCCTTGTCTACTTCACCGTTTCCATTATAACCCTCGCCGGAAATATTAAATGTTGATCCATTGGGCAATGTAATTTTTTTGGCCGTTTGTTGATTAACGGTTAATGTCCCTGTTTTATCGCTGGCAATAATGGTACAGCTTCCCAGACTTTCAACAGCGGTAAGTTTGCGCACAATTACATTGCGTTTTGCCATCCTCTTGGTGGCAATGGAAAGGGCAACGGTGAGGGCCACCGGTAACCCTTCCGGAATGGCAGAAACAGCTAATGCCACTATAAAGAAGAAAATGGCAGCCAAATCCATCCCATTCATTCGCAGGATGATTGCTAAAAGAACACTCAATGCCACTACCGCATAGCTGATTTGACGGGTAAATTTTTCCATTCGTAAAACAAGTGGTGGTTTTGCCGAATCCGATTCGGTAACATCTTTGGCAATTTGTCCAACCTGGGTATGAACTCCGGTGGATACAACAATTCCCACAGCACGTCCAGACATTACAGTGGCTCCGGCATAAGCCATATTGCTTCTTTCACTCACCCGGGTGTCTTTTTTAAGGGTTCCGGTGCTTTTTTTCGCAGCTATCGATTCGCCGGTAAGGAAACTTTCATCCATCGTTAAGTTGGAAGCTTCTATTAGCCTCATATCAGCTGGCACTTTAAGTCCCGATTCCAGCAAAACAATATCTCCGGGAACAAGGTTTTTCGAGTCCACATTCTGATCTTTGTGGTTTCGTTTCACCCGTGCACTGATTTTTAGCATCTTTTGTAAACTTTGTGCACTCTTTTCGGCATTGTATTCCTGGTAAGCACCCAGTCCGCTGTTAATTAATATCACCAAAAAAATAAAAGCAGCATCTTTGGCTTCGCCAATGGCAATAGATGCAACCGCTGCGGCTAAAAGGATAAATATCAAAGGATTGATAAGCTGGTGCAGAATAATTTGAAGCAATGTTACCGGTTTTGCCGGAGGTAATGTGTTTTCGCCATAAAAATGTAAACGTTCTTTTACTTCGCTGGTATCTATACCTTCGGGTGAGGAATCCAACTTTTCGTATACTTCTTCCAGACTAAATGAATACCATTTTTCTCTTTGAATAGTTAATTCGTGCTTCTGGTTTTCAGAGGGTGCTTCTTTTATCATGACTATGGTTAGATATTATAAATTAATACAAATTTACTTAAAAATAGCTTTCTTATTTAATAATTAATCTTTTTAAATAAGGAGGTGTTATATTATCGTATTATATTAATCTATATGTTTTGATGTATTGTTATCCAATAATTTATCGAAAATGTTTTTTATTTTATCACCCGAAGAAGGCCTGGGCGAATCATCATCTGTTATATTTCCATGCTGGTCAATAAGCAAATATCTGGGGATGCCTGTAAAATTATTTAGCTTTTCTTTTAATAACGTGGAGTGTTCCTGGTTAAAAAAATAATTTTCACCTTGCAGATTCAATTCTTCGATAGCCTGTTCCCAGTCTTTTTTATTAGAGGAAATACAGATGTTTACAAATGCAACAGGCTTATTTTTATACTCGTTGTGTAAATTGATTAGATGCGGGATTTCAGCTTTACAAGGGCCGCACCAGGTAGCCCAAATATCGATATATATAATGGTATCTTTAAATCTTTCAGCCAGTTTTTTGAAAAAGTCTTCCGAAAATTCTACCTCTTTTATCCTGTAAGAATCCAATGTTGATAGAGTAAGCGCTTTATCGGATTCTAACTGCTGCTTTCTTTGGCTAAGCAGGTTTCTCAGTTGGTTATTATCAATATATTGAGGCAATTCCTCATAAAGTTGTAAAAAGTCATCCAACGACTCTTTCCCAACATTATCTAATATCCAGTAACACATCAAATCGCGGCTTACTCCAGAGTCTTCATTTTTTACAATATTTTGAAGTACTATACGGTTTGCATCTGCCAATTGATTATCTTTTAAAAGGTTAATCACTACACTGTTTTCTTGAAAATACTTATTAGAATAGTGTTTTAAATGGTAGTGATACCATGAAGTAATGATAGCATCATCGTCATTGACCGGAAATAGTTTTTTATCAAATAGCTCTTGGTCAATAGCTAATCCATTATCTTCACAATACCATTTAAAATCTACCAGGTAATTGGCATACTCATAAGTAATGGTTTTATTGGCCCATTGTATAAACTCATCGGAGGGATTATTTTCTTGGATAAATTCGGCTAATAGAGAATCCTCTCTATTGATTCGATGATTTAATTGATCTATAAATTCGTTAACCGATTGATTGGTATAATCCGGCTGAAATGTATTGAATAACTTTCTGTAATATAAATATTTATGAATATCTTTTGAAGTAGAACTATTGGTTCCGGAAATCTTATAATCTGGACTTGTTTCTGTATGATATTTTTGAGCATTTAGCGTTACAAAAACACTGTCTTTTGGTTTCAAAAACAATTTAGTGAAACCATTTTCATATCTCAACATAACATCCTGGGGAAACATTGTTTGATATTCGAATTTAAAAAACCCGTTGGTATCGATAATAGCATTGCTAAGGTCTCCACAATGATTGTAAAGGCCGGGATGATTCAGCGAAATGACCCGGGAAAAATTTTGCGCTTCTTCAATTTTTCCTGCAATAATAACCTTTCCTGTGTTAATTTTTTGTTTTTCTGAACTACAGGATAAGATTATTGATGATAAAAATAATAAAATCAGTACTTTAAAAAATAAAAAATTTTTGTTTTTTCCATGTGTTTCAATGATAATTAGAGTGTTGTTCATTATAAAAAATGCTTTATTGGTAAACTAAAATTACTTTTTCTCCACAATATCTCTTCCAAAAGGAGTTAATGCCAGCGAAGCCAATTTAAAATGCTGGTTACCGAACGGAATGCCAATAATAGTAATATAGAGAATAACTCCAAAAACCAGGTGAGTAAGTGCAATCCATATTCCTCCAATAAAAATCCATATAATATTAAAAATGATGTACAAGCAACCACTCGATCTTTCGTGCTGAACGGTTGTTCTGCCAAACGGCCACAACGCCAATAATCCCATTTTTAACGTTTGTAGTCCGAAAGGAATACCAATTATGGTTATCATTAAAATAAAACTACTGATAAAATATTCAATGGCTGTGATAATTCCGCCAAGTATCAGCCAAAGAAGGTTGCCTAAAATTCTCATGATGTAATGTTTTATAGTATTTATTCATTAAAAATACATAAACTTTGTCAAAATCGAAAAGAAAACTGCACTTTGCATGCATCAATATAATCAGTTATCCGTCATTAAATCAAATTGTAAAATAAAATACTATGTGGAAAAATTATCTAAAAACAAGTATTCGTAACCTGTACCGTTCGGGCAGAGTTACGATAATAAACTTTACCGGATTAGTTATTGCTTTTACTATTTGTATTTTAATCGTTATGTTTGTATATCAGCAGCTTACTTTTGATAAATTTAACAAGCATTACGATAATATATATCGGCTGGAGCATAAGGATTGGTCATTACTGGCCAGTGGTGTAGCGCCACATGTAAAACAAAATTTTCCTGAGATTGATTATACCACCCGAATTGGTTTTTCGTGGGAAAATAATGTACTAAATTACCAGAATAATCTTTTTTCGGTAGATAATTTTATCTTTACTGATAATGATTTTTTTAATATTTTTTCATTAAAAATTTTATCCGGTAATCGAAAAGAATTATTAAGCCAGCCTTATTCAATGGTTTTATCCGAATCCTATGCGCAAAAAATATTTGGAGATACAGACCCAGTGGGTAAAACCGTAAAATATAATAATCAACATGTTTTTACAGTCACAGGAGTTATTGAAGAACGTGATGATTTTCATATACAATACGATGTAATTGTTGATTTTCTGTCGCTTAAAGATATACGTGGCGGTGGAAATGAAGCCTTTTTATACAATTTGGGACCTCAAAATTATCTGGTATACCTTTTATTAAATCCAAACATTGATACCGATCAATTGGAAAATAAAATCAACAACTATTTTATTGGCAAAAAAGGAGGATGGACAAAAGAAGATCCACCACAATTCTGGCTACGTGAATTTTCTGATATATACCTGAATAGTGATATTCAGTATGAACTGGGCTGTGTGCATGGCAATAAAAAAGTAGTTGGGGCTTTTATTATTGTTGCTATCATTGTTTTATTTATAGCAGGAATAAATTATGTAAATATTACTACTGCCCGCGGAATGTCAAGGTTTAAAGAGGTTAGTATACGTAAAATTGTGGGTTCGGGAAGAAGAAAAGTTTTTATTCAATTCATTGTTGAATCAGTGATTTTAGCTTTACTAGCTTTTCTGGTCAGTTTATTGATTGTATATTTTGTTTCATCACCCATTTTCAACTACTTGTCTGACAAAGGAATGCATATTAATGAATTTCCAGTGCAAGTTACTTTAGGGTTATTCTCTATTGCAATAATAACCGGATTATTAGCTGGTTTGTATCCTTCTTCATATATGGCCGCAGTATCACCGCTAACTATTTTTAAAACAACTCAAAGCGGAATTAAAAAAAGCATTCTGAAACAAGTACTTATCGTTTTGCAGTTTACCATTTCTGTTGTATTAATTATTGGTGCCATTATTGTAAATAAACAGTATGTTCACATGAAAAATACGCGGTTGGGGTTTAATCCCGAACAGATTGTTGTAATTCATACTCCCAAGGATGTAGCTAAAAATAAAGAAGCCATAAAACAAAAATTGTTACAAAATCCCGATATCCTAAAAGTAGCTTATTCACAACAAATTCCGGGAAATATCAGGCATACTTCAACCTATGTTGATGAAGATATTTATGAGGCGTATCGTGTTCAACCTACCGATCCGGATTATGCAGATTTGCTGGGAATAGAGTTTGTTGAGGGTAGAAATCATGATTGGGGCAGGCCAACCGACAAAGGAGAGAAATGGGTGATTAATGAAACCGCCATGAAAAAATTTCAAATACCGCCCGATTCGGTGATTGGATACCAGTTAAAAGGCTGGGGAGGTACTCCCAGAACTGTTATTGGTGTCATGAAAGATTTTCATTTCAACTCCTTGCACAAAGAGATTGTTCCGTTGGTTTTTGTTTGGTCGGACTGGACACCCAAATTAAATATTAAGATTCGTCCACAAAATATTAAGAAAACCATAGCTTATATTCAGGAGGTCTGGCGAGATTTTGCTCCGGGTTATCCTTTCGAGTACACTTTTGTGGATGAAGCTTTTGAAGCGCATTACCAAAAAGAAGAAAAACTCAGTAAAATATTTTCTGTATTTGCTTTTTTAGCGATTCTTATCGGAACTATTGGAATGTATGGACTTGCATCATACATGGCAAAACAGAATATGCGCCAAATTAGTATTCGTAAAGTTTATGGAGCAACCATCCGGGATATATTAATAAAATTCTCTAAAGAATTTTTGTATTTAGTATTGATTGCCAATGTTATAGCCTGGCCTTTAGCCTATTATTTAATGACCTTCTGGCTCGAGAAGTTTCCGTATAAAACGGGTTTAAACCTTTGGGTTTTTATTTTATCCGGGATAGTAAGTGTCTCTATTTCATTACTTACCGTGATGTTTAATGCATATGTTACAGCCAATAAAAATCCGGCAGAAGTGCTTCGGTATGAGTGATACAATGATGCAATGAGGGAATAAAACAATGATTTAATGAGAAAGTTAGCGTCTTAACTGTATGATGTTTATCCTAATTAACTAATGTACTATTTAAAATAAACATAAATAACAGAAGTGTGAGAGTTATAAAACTTTTATAAAAAGTACATTATGTGTGTTCAATTAATAATTTGGTTTAAAAAAAAGATTTATAGTAACGCATCATAAAGTATTTCCATTGGATGGAAGGCTTTTCGGCCGGTACCGTCTTTAATCTGATGGCGGCAACTGGTACCGGGAGCAGCTATCAGTGTTTCTTTTCTGGCACTTCGAACAGCAGGAAATAATACCATTTCGCCAATTTTCATCGATACATCGTAATGTTCTTTTTCAAAACCGAATGAACCTGCCATTCCGCAACATCCTGAAGGGATCTCTTCTGAAGTATAATTTTCAGGAAAAGATAATAAGAACAGGGTATCCGCGGTGGAAGCAACTGCCTTTTGCTGGCAATGCCCATGTAATTTGATATGTTTCTTCGCTTTTGTAAACTGTGCCTGGGTAATACTTCCTTTTTCTATTTCTTTCTTTAAAAATTCATCGACCATTAAAGCATTTTTTCCAAGATTTATGGCGGTTTCTTTTAATTCGCTTCCCACTAAGTCGGGATATTCATCACGAAAAGTTAAAATGGCCGAAGGCTCAATACCCAACAAAGGAGTATCCTCGGTAATGATTTTTTTTAAATAGTTAACATTCTGTATAGCAATATTTTTTGCTTTCCTGAGTAAACCTTTAGATAAATAGGTACGTCCGCTGTCTATATGTTGGGGAATAACCACTTCGTAGCCTAACCGGCTTAACAGCTGAACCGTTTTTATTCCAATATCCGTATCATTGTAATTGGTAAATTCATCATTAAATAAATATATTTTACTCTTGTAACCATTATCAGGTGTTAATGATTTTATATACGATTTCATCCATTTTTTGAGGGTTTGCCGGGTCAGTAAAGGCATGCTTCGCCGGGGAGCAAAACCAATCATTCTTAAAATAACCGAGGAAAGGGTGCGGTTACCCATCAAAAAATTATAAAGTCCCGGCCAGATAGATGCTAATTTATTTATTTCGGTAATATAGGCAATAAGCCTTGAACGTAAAGGGATACCATGCGCATCGTAATAATGTTGCAAGAATTCGGCTTTAAGCTTTGCCACATCGACATTCGAGGGGCATTCTGACTTACAGGCTTTACACGAAAGACACAAATCCATCACCTCTTTAATTTCAGGATGGTCGAACGGATTTTTTTTGGGCGAATGGGTCAGAAATTCACGTAAAATATTAGCTCGGGCACGGGTAACGTCCGTTTCGTTACGTGTAGCCATATAACTTGGGCACATGGTACCGCCCGAAAGTTCAGTTTTCCGGCAGTCACCGCTGCCATTGCATTTCTCTGTTGCACGAACAATACCTCCAACAGCTGAAAAATCAAAAATGGTATTAATTTCAGGCTCTTTTCTGCCGGGCTGGTATCGCAAATCGGAAATCATGGAAGGAACATTCACAATTTTTCCGGGATTGAAAATATGATTGGGGTCCCAAACCGATTTTAACTCCTGCAGTAATGTATAATTTTTTTCACCAATAATCATGGGGATAAATTCGCCACGCACCCTGCCATCGCCATGTTCTCCACTCAGCGAACCTTTATATTTCTTTACCAAATGGGCAATCTCCAGTCCGAGAGTCCGGAACAATTCCACATCTTTAGGATTTTTTAAATTTAATACCGGTCGCAAGTGTAATTCTCCGGAACCAATATGTGCATGATACACACATTCGATGTTATATTCATCCAGAATTTTTTGAAAATCCGCCATGTAATCAGGTAAAACCTCTACATTTACTGCTGTATCTTCAATAACCGAAACCGGCCGGGCATCGCCTTCCATGTTGGATAATACACCTAATCCTGCTTTTCGCAAAGCCCATACTTTTTGGGTATCATTATTAGTAATGACAGGATAATAATAACCCAAACCTGCCTCTTTTAAGCTTTCTATCAGCTTGTAACAACTTTCTTCAACCTCTTCGGGTGTATGCCGGGCAAATTCGATAATTAGAATGGCACCGGGCTCTCCTTGTACAAAAAACCGGTTTTTTTGCTGCTCACGATTATCTTTGGTTAAGTTAAGGATGGTCTTATCCATCATCTCTACTGCTCCCGGCTGATGTTTCAATGCCACCAGATTGGCTTTAAAAGCTTCTTCTTTGCTTTTAAAATGCGCCGCTACTACACCAGTCTCTTGGGGCGGGATATCAACCAGGTTGAGTTTTATTTCGGTTATAATACCCAGTGTGCCTTCGGAGCCGCAAATCAAATTTGAAAAGTTAAAAGGGATATCGGTATCGGAAAAAACTTCCGATTCAAGCAGCACATCAATAGCATAACCCGTATTACGGCGGTAAATGGAAGGGTCAGGATATTCATTTCGAATCTCTTTCTGAACTTCGGGCTTCGATAATTGCTTGTAAATCTGTTGATAAATTTTATTTTCTAAAGATTCGCCTTTTCGTTTTTCTTTAAATTCATTTTTGGTTAAAGGTTTAAATGCTGCTTCATGTCCATCGCTTAGGATGACTTTTGTCGACAGGGTATGATGCCTGGTTGTACCATAAATGATGGAATGCGAACCACAAGCGTTATTTCCTACCATACCGCCAATCATACAGCGATTTGAGGTAGATGTTTCGGGTCCAAAAAATAAACCATAGGGTTTCAGGTACATATTCAGCTCATCTAAAATTACGCCTGGCTGAACCCGTACCCATCGCTCTTCAGTATTTAGTTCAATAATTTTTGTAAAATATCTTGAAATATCCACTACGATTCCGTTCCCTACCACCTGACCGGCTAAAGAAGTTCCTGCTGTACGAGGGATGATTGATGTTTTATGTTTGTTGGCAAAATCAACCAGCTTAAATAAATCATTTTTATCCTTTGGGCGCACCACAGCTATTGGAATTTCGCGGTATGCCGAAGCATCGGTTGCATATAATAATCGGGATTTTAAATCGGTATATAAGTCGCCATTAAGCTGTTTTGCAAGTGATTTGAGTTGATTTAGCATTGAGTTAGTATTTAAATACAAAATCCGGAAAAGGAAAAAATATGTATATAATTATTTATCTAATAAGCGGTCTCTTAACCGGAACATAAGTTGTACTTTAGTTCTGATATCGCTAATATTAAAGGGTTTATGCACCACATCATCAGCTCCTTCTTTTATTGCCTTTCTTTTGGTTTCCATGTCATTTAAAGCAGTAACTATGATGATAATGGTTCTGTTAAATTTTTCATCCTTTCGTATCGTTTTCAATACATCAAAACCACTTACTTCAGGCATCATAATATCCAGGATGATGATATCGGGCACTATTTTTTTAAGTAGCTTGTAAGCTTCTTTTCCATTGGCTGCCAGTTCAACATCGCAATAATCATCAAAAATTTCACGGAAAAATTTTCTTATAGAAACTTCATCTTCTACAATTAGGAGTTGTTTTGATTTGATCATAGAAAAATTATTATTTTGTGATAAAAGTATAACATTATTTGGTTTTACAACACTTATTATTGTAACTTTTGTTGCAATAATCGGGTAGAATCTTATTGTAATTTCATTTTTAGTTATATATTACTCTTTATATTATATTGCTATGACTGAGCCAACGTTAAAACAAGTAATAAAATTGTTTTCAGTATTTTGCCAATTTGATCTTAATCAATCGTTAAATCAAATAAGGTTATTCATTAAAGATTTTTTAAAAAAACACACGAAAGAGCTGAATATCGAACCCTATTTAAATATGTTCGATTTTTATATTTCACAAGGGCCAGAAGAAGAAAAAAATTATTACAAAAACCTAACTATCAATGCAGTTAAAGCAATTGGTCTAATTAATAATATAAATCAACAACTCACCCTTGACGAGAAATACTGGTTATTAATCTTTTTATTTAAAATCTTAAAGAGTAAAAAATATATCCTGGCAGAAGAGTATGATTTTGTTGAAACAGTAGCTATTTCATTTCATATAAAACAGGCAGAATTTTATAATCTGAAACATTTTATTTTAAACTATTGGGAAAATGTACCTGATAAAGAACAAGTGTTAATTATTAACGGGAAAGAGCAAAGAAGTTCATTTCCCTACAAGCAAATTTATCGCGAAAATCTTTCCGGGTATATTTGTATTCTCTATATTAAGACAATTTCCCATTTTTTGTTTTATTACAAGGGCTCTGACCAACTTTTTTTAAACGAAAAAGAAATTGTACCCGATACTATTTATGCCCTGCAAAAGGGACATTCCATTTCAAGTTATAAAATGGGTTTACACAATTTAAAATTAAAACCTGTTTATTACACCGAAGTAGGGATGAAATACTTTCAAGATGAGAACATTAAAAAAATTATTCTTGAGATAACCGATATTGAATACCAGTATAAAAACTCTGATGAAGGTATCAAAGCATTTGATTTTTCTACTGAATCATTTTTATTGGTTGGAATTATTGGTACCAGTGGCGCAGGTAAAACTACGCTGCTAAATATTCTAAATGGCAATCTAAAACCACAAAAAGGAAAAGTATTTATTAATGGTTATGATTTACACGAACCGAAAGTACAAAATACACTGAAAGGTATAATTGGATATGTGCCACAAGATGATTTGCTTTTAGAGGAATTAACTGTATACGAAAACCTTTATTTTAATGCAAAACTTTGTTTTCATAAAAAAACAAATAGTGAAATAGATGAAAAAGTTAATAAAATGCTTCAAGACCTTGAGCTCTATCATATCAAAGATTTGAAGGTTGGTAACGAAACGAGCCAGATTATTAGCGGTGGACAAAGGAAACGATTAAATATTGGAATAGAATTATTGAGAGAACCTGCTATATTACTGGTTGATGAACCTACATCAGGATTATCATCTATAGATTCACGAAAAATCATCAACATTTTAAGAGAACAAACGCTAAAAGGAAAACTGGTTATAGTCAATATTCATCAACCCTCGTCGAATTTATTCCGGCTGCTCGATCAGCTCATTGTTATTGACAAAGGCGGATATATTGCATATACAGGTGATCCCCTTGAGTCTTTTGTATATTTTAAGACTATAAATCAGCAGATTAACCCATCAGAAAAAGAGTGCCCTGTTTGTGGAAATATAGAACCTGAAACTATTTTAGAAATTTTAGAAGAAAAAACAATTGATGAAAACGGAAACACTACCGATAAACGAAAAATTACTCCTGAAAAATGGCACCGACTCTATAAAGAAAATCAAAAATCATTAAAGCAAAAGCAACCTGAAAAAAAGCCTTTACCAGATATACATTTTGCTATTCCGTCAGCATTTAAACAATTTAATATTTTTAGTTTACGAAATCTAAAAGCTAAACTATCCAATAAACAATATATTTGGGTTAGTTTGCTGGAAGCACCTTTGCTGGCTTTTATTTTGGGTTATTTTTCAAAATATAATGCCGGAATATCCGGACAACCGAATAAATATATTTTTAGCGAAAATGTCAATATTCCTGCATATTTGCTAATGAGTATCATTGTTGCTTTATTTATTGGATTGCTTATCAGTGCAAAAGAAATAATCAGCGATCATAAAATTTTGAAAAGAGAAAAGTTTCTTAACCTTAGTAAAGTAAGCTACATTAATTCAAAAATAGTGTTTTTGTTTGTTGTATCTGCAATTCAAACTCTTTTGTATGTTTATATCGGAAATTTTTTGCTTGAAATAAAATCATTAAATTTTTATTTTTGGATTATTCTTTTCTCTGTGGCATGTTCGGCCAACTTGATGGGATTAATTATTTCCTCCGGCTTTAAATCAACCATAACTATTTATATTTTAATTCCTTTTTTAATTATTCCGCAAATACTTTTAAGTGGTTCAATTATCAAATTCGATCAGTTTAACAGTAGGTTAACACCCAAAACATACCCACCCATAGTGGCAGATATGATTCCCTCACGCTGGGCTTTTGAAGCATTAGCAGTATTGCAGTTTAAAAACAATGCATTTGAAAAGCATTATTTTACAATCGATAAAATTGAAAGCAATATTTCCTACAGGTTAAATTACTGGGTTCCTGAATTAAGCTCAATGTTAAATGATTGTATTCAACTACATGATAATAGACAAGACAGTATATATGCGGTTGATAAAATAGAATTTATATTAACAGAACTGGATAACGGTAATGAAATATATTATGATATTACTGAAAACATTACCAAAATTAGAAATACAGAATCATTAAATCAGCAAATTGTTTTATTGCAGAATTTTCTTGAACAATACAAGTATTATTTTTCAGATTTGTTGGATAAAATCCTTGCTGAGAAAGATCAGATTACCCTGGATTTAATTGTTAAAAAAGGAAGTTTTGATGATTATAATGATTTTAAAAACAATAATTTAAATTATGCTATTAAAGATTTGGTTTTAAGAAGAGATAGAAGAGAAAAATTTATTAAAACAGAAGATAACATAATAAGAACGTATGAACCACTTTATATTACACCTGATGATCCACTAGGCAGGGCACCATTTTTCTCAGCACAAAAAATGTGGGTTAATTCAATATATGATACTTTTCATTTTAATGTAATCATGCTATGGGTTATCAATCTTTTGCTATACTTAATCCTTACCAATAACCTACTTTATGTTGTTTTAAATAAGGTTCAGATAAAGAAAACTATTTTATCGATTATTAAAAAAGAATAATAATTCCTATTTTTGATTTCAAATTAATGATCCAATGCAGCACAAAACATTTTTAAGCCTAAAAACCTGGTTAATCTTTTTTTTAATTATTGTTTTGATTAATTGTTGCAAAACAGATAAAAGCAACGAGCAGGAAAGTACAGGCTTTTCAAATCAATTGGATTTTCCCGATAGTATAGAACATCGACAATTAAAAAACATATATTACCAGTTTCCCTCTGCCAAAGAGATGTTTAATTTCATCAGACAGGAAGAATCATTAGACTTTAAACCCCATCTGGTTAATCCCGTAAGTAATTACCCACAATATGTCGACACCAAGTCTAAAATGCTGAATCTAGGCGTTTATCTTTCTGATTTAAGTTACCTTACATTGTACAGGGAAATTAACAAAGCTTCTGAATATATGGAAACTATTCATAATCTTTACAGAGATTTACGCATTGATGTACCATTTACAGACCAGTTTATTCGAAGAGTAAAAAACAATCTAAATAATGAAGATTCACTAATTTACTTATCAGAAAGCTATTCTGATGAATTTTACCGATACATGCTTTCGAATAATAAAGAACATGTATTGGCAACAGTTTCTGCAGGTAGTTATATCGAAGGATTATATATTGCGGTAAATTTTATTGATGAATATAAGGAAAATTCACCCGCGATTCAGAAGATTGCTGATCAAAAATATACATTTGAAAATTTATACAACAATTTAAACGAGTATAAAAGTGACCCAAATGTTTATTTTGCAATGCAATATATCAAAAAAATACTATCTGCTTTTAATCAAATGGAAAGCAAGAAAGAGCCTGTAAAAACAAGCCGGGATAAAGATAATAAGTTGTTGATTGAGGGTGGAGACAAATTGCATATGACTGAAAACCAGTTTAATGAATTAAAAAAGTTGATTAATCAATTTAGAAATGAAATTATAACAAATTCAATCAATTAAGCATTTTTAATGAAATCAATTGTTCATAAAATATTACTTCTATTAATTATTTCTTCGTTTCAAGAGGTATCTTTTGCTCAGGATTGCACTGATTATCATGTTGAAAATTGTCGTTGGGCTGATCGCACTTTCCTGTATAGCCGACAATCACGCAGTGCACTTTTTACTCCCCGAATGAAATCAAATTTTAGTATTGTGGTTTATGGAGGAGAAGAGTATTATATTAGTGTTAGTGGACACCGAAAATTAGGTGACATTAGGGTTAGATTAAAGGAAGATGATGAAAAACAAACCATTTTATATGATAATGCTAATTTTAAATATGAAAAATACTTTTATTTTAAAAATGCCTTAACAAAAAAATTAATTATTGAAGTATCTGTACCGGAGAATGAAAAGTATAAAAATGAAAAGTTTTGTGTAGGCGTGCTTATTGAATTTAGAAGAAATAAAGCAGAAGAAAGCAGCAATCAACTTGGTTTTTAAATAGATTATACAAATATAAACAGATAATTATGAGTGTTTTAGTTAATAAAAATTCAAAAGTAATCGTTCAGGGATTTACCGGTAGTGAAGGAACATTTCATGCCCAACAAATGATTGAATACGGAACCAATGTTGTTGGTGGTGTTACTCCTGGCAAAGGTGGGCAAAAGCACCTTGATAAACCGGTATTTAATACCGTTGAAGAGGCTGTTAAAAAAACCGGTGCCGATGTTTCGGTTATTTTTGTACCACCAGCTTTTGCCGCTGATGCCATTATGGAAGCTGCCGATGCGGGCATAAAAGTAATTGTAACCATCACTGAAGGAATCCCTACATCGGATATGGTAAAAGTTAAAGAATTTTTAAAAGATAAAGATTGCCGGATGATTGGGCCAAACTGTCCGGGAATAATTACTCCCGAAGAAGCAAAAGTGGGTATTATGCCGGGATTTATCCATAAAAAAGGTACGATTGGAATAATCTCGCGTTCAGGTACTTTAACATACGAAGCTGTTGACCAGGTAACCAAAATAGGATTAGGACAATCGACTTGTATTGGCATTGGCGGCGATCCAATCATTGGAACCACTACACTGGATGCGGTAAAGCTATTAATGGAAGATAAAGAAACAGAAGGCATCATATTAATTGGTGAAATTGGAGGAAACATGGAGGCTGAAGCCGCTGAATGGATTAAAGAAAACGGAACCAAGCCTGTTGTTGGATTTATTGCAGGAAAAACTGCTCCTAAAGGCCGAAGAATGGGACATGCAGGCGCAATAATTGGTGGAAAAGGAGACACTGCTGCTGCTAAAATGGAAATTATGCAACAGTGTGGAATACATGTTGTTGAATCGCCTGCCGAAATTGGGGAAAAAATGATCGATGCTTTAAAAAAATAAATCAAACTTTTTGTTACATTTGCAAGCGGGTTATTCATATCAATAATCCGCTTTTTTGCGTATAAAGAAAAAATATTGGTTTACGTTTAATTTTTTATTACTCTTGCCAAGAAATCAATAAACAATGAATAAAAACTGGGAAGATAAAGTTGTTGTAATAGCAGAAGACGAGCAAATAAATTTTTTATTTTTAAAAGCTGTTTTAAAACCTACCAAAGCCAAAGTGATTTGGACTAAAACCGGCAGGGAAACCATTGATGTTTGTAAATCAGACAATGTTGATATGGTTTTGATGGATATTAAAATGCCCGATATTAACGGTTTGGATGCTACTATAGAGATCAAAAAAGATTTTCCAAATCTTCCCATAATTGCTCAAACAGCTTATGCTATGGAAGAAGATGAAAAAGCAAGCCTGGATGCCGGATGCGATGATTATATTTCTAAGCCAATTAGGCCGGATAACTTGCTAACCATTATGTCAAAATTTTTTGATGATTAAAAGGCTATTGAAAAACCGATCCTGAATTGTGGATATTCATAAGGATTGTCATCTGTTTTATTCACATTCCATAACAAAACAACCCAAGTTTTTGCTTTTTTCCCCAACTGCTGAAAATATCCTCCTCCTAATAAAACATTATGAAGCCAGTAGCGGTCTTTGCTGGTATCGGGAAAGTCTTGAAAATATAAGTAATTATACCGTGTGTTTAAAAATTCGTACTCGGCATGAGCAATTAGTCCTGAATGCATTTTTACCGGCAAAATCTCCCTGAAATCTTTAACAACAGCAAATTGAAAAAATGCGCTTCCTCCATATGTATGCGCTTTAAATCCAGTGGAAGTGGGACTAATATATGCATTTCTTTTATCGTTATAATATTGATATTTGCCACTTAATCCAACACTTAAACGTTCTGTTATTTGGTTACCAATTATTAAATTAACATCAACCATATTAAGGCTGCCAAAAGCCAACCATAAATTTCCTCCCCAAAAAAAGTACGGTTCTTTTATCTCTTGAGTTTCTATACTTTTAGTACTTTTATCCTTTTCATTTTTGTTCTGTCCGTAGGCAAAAGATGAAAATAAAAGCATTATTAATAATAAATACGCAAAAATATTTTTCATAAGAATCTATTTATTTTGTCAACAAATTTATAAAATGATTAAAAATAGTTAATTTTCCAGTGTCAAATTTAGAAAAAAGAAGCAAAAATGAATATTTTAATTACCGGAGCAAGCAAAGGTATTGGTTTTGAGACAGCTAAGCTTTTTGCTGCCAACGAAGAAAATACCGTAATTGCTCTTGCAAGAAGCGAAGATTTATTAAAGGAGCTTAAAAATGCCTGTATACGTGAAAATTTAAAAACAAAAATCCGAACCATCGTTTTTAATATCGAAAACCCTGAAAAGGTGAAAGAATCTTTCAAAGAAGAAGTATTAAATCATGTTGATTCAATTGATATATTGATTAACAATGCCGGGATTTTGGTTAATAAACCTTTTCATGAAATATCACCGGATGAATTATTAAAGTCGTTCCAGGTTAACATGATTAGTCCGGCCATTATTATTCAGGAACTTTTGCCATTATTGAAAAAAGGAAGACTAAAACATGTTATTAATATTTCCAGCATGGGAGGCTTTCAGGGGAGTGTTAAATTTCCTGGTTTATCAGTTTATAGCGCCAGTAAAGCTGGTTTAGCCAATTTAACTGAATCGTTAGCCGAAGAATATAAAAACAAACAAATTGCGTTTAACAGCCTGGCATTGGGGGCTGTGAATACCGAAATGCTAAAATCTGCTTTTCCCGGCATGAATGCTCCTTTGAACCCAGAAGAAATGGCAACATTTATTTACGACTTTGCCATAAACGGGAAAAAATATTTTAATGGCAAGGTGTTGCCTGTAAGCAGCACTACTCCCTAATAGGTGAATAGATAAAATAAGTTCAAATTTTAATATTTAAAAAAGTTTTACTTACTTTATCATTTAAACCTTGAAAAAGAATCCTTATGTTAAAAGAAAAGATTGAAAATTTATTTTTTCAAAATAAAACAAAAGATCAGCTTATTGAAGGAGCTTTAACCAGTTTAAGCGGCTTAATTGGCAATGCATTAGCTGGTGACGATACCAATCAAATTAAGCCTTATTTACCACCCAAACTCCAACCCGAAGATATTGGCGTAAAATTAAAAACCGTTTGTATCCATTTGCAGAATAATGAATATCAAACGCCATGTGCTGAAGTTTGTATTGATTTAATTATTGAGCGTACAGAGCAGGAGCTGGGTGCTTATTCGTTATTTTATAACGAGAAGGGAGAACAAATAGACGAGGTTTTAAATTTATACTAAAAAAAGCTCCTAAAATGGAGCTTTTAGTATTTTATCGAGCATGCTTAAATACCAGTTCCATTTTTTCGGATAATCGTTTAAAAACTTCTTCTTCAGAACCTACGCCGTCAATCTGATAAATGCTTTTTTGTTTCGAATAGTAATCTAAAACAGGTTTGGTTTGATTTTCAAAATTTTCTAATCTTCTGATGATTACATCCAGATTCATATCATAATATCTTTTTTGATCGGTTTTACTTCTGGCCGATAATCTTTTGATTGATTCAAGGGTAGGGACATTTAAATTAAAAATGCATGAAACCGTAGAATTCAGTCTTCGCAATAAACCATCTAAAATATATGCTTGAACAATCGTTCGGGGGAATCCCTTAAAAAAGAAACCATTTGCCTCAGGATGTGATTTAATTTGTTTTTCGATAAGCTTGATAGCAAACTCGTCCGGGACAATATCTCCCTTTTCCATGTATTCTTTAGCTGCCAGTCCCATTTGTGTGCCTTTTTCAATTTCGCGACGAAGTAGTGATCCTGTAGAAATATAGACCAAATTATATTTGTCGGCAAGTAATTTTCCCTGTGTTCCTTTTCCCGAACCTGGAGGGCCATATAGTACAACATTAAGCCAGGTTTTGGTTAGGGTATGTTCAACTACATTGGTAATTCGATCGAAAATTTCATCAACCGTTCCCACACCGTCAACTGCATAATAAATACCTTTATCTTTGTAAAATTCAGCTACAGGAACGGTTTTGTTTTTATATTCTTCCAACCGGTTTTTTATTACATCAACCGTATCATCAGCCCTGTTTTCTTTTTTTGCCCTTTCCTGCATTCTTTTCATTAAAACATCCTGCGGAACTTCAAGGCTTATCATACAATTAAGGGTTGTATTCATTTTAATAAGCAAACCTTCTAAAATGTAAGCCTGAACAACGGTTCGAGGAAATCCATCGAAAAGGAAACCGTTTACCTCGGTGTTTGTTTTAATTTTTTTCTCAATAATCTGTACGATGATTTCATCGGAAACAAGCTCTCCTTTTTCAATTACACTTTTTGCTCTCATTCCCAGGTCAGAACTTTCAGCAATTTCTTCTCTTAAAATATCACCGGTTGAAATATAGGCGAGGTTGTATTTTTCAATAAGCTTCCGGGACTGAGTGCCTTTTCCTGCCCCGGGAGGGCCAAATAGTGCAATATTAAACATTTAAAAAAATTTATAGGTTAATAATTCACTGCTAATCAAAAATAATAAAAAGCATTTTAATCTCCATATATTCTTTAAAGCTATTTCAATAAAAAAACACTTTATCATAATTCTAAAGCGTTATTATCTGTTTTTAAATTCGGTTAAACAACTGTTAAGTAAGCAAATGCATAGGAAAATCTACTACTTTCAGGTACAAGAATTAAAATTTTCTCTCCTTTTTTGAGTTGCCCTGAATGAAATAATTCTTCTAAAATAAGGTAGATCGATGCAGAACCCACATTTCCTACCTGGTCTAAATTTGTAACCCACTTTTTGTAAGGTATCTCTAATCCTTGCGATACTAATTCATTATAGACTTTTTGTTTAAAATACATGGAAGATAGGTGAGGAAGGAAATAATCAATAGAAGTTTCTGTAATGCTATTTTTTTTACAAATATCAACCAAATATTGTACCCCAAGAGAAACAACATTTTTATCCAGCAATTTAACATCCTGTTTAACAGAAAATATCGACTTTTCAAGCCAAATTTCCGGATCAACTTCTTTCCAGCCAACAAGTTGACCTGATTCGTCTTTTTCTGCTCCGGCATACATACAAACTTCCATTTCGTTGGCAAAAGAAATGGTTTCAATCCATTCTAATTTTAGGGAAATTCCTGATTTATTTGGCTTATTTTCAAGTAGAACTGCTGCAGCACCATCAGATAACATCCATCGCAGGAAATCTTTCTCGAATGCTAATATTGGATTTTTTTCCAAATGATTGGTGCATTCAGCTTCTTTACTAAATTTATCGGAACGCAATAGTGGAGAAATAACTTCAGAACCCGTACAAACGGCATTTTGGGTTTGTCCTGACATAACAGACAAATAGCCATATTTTAATGCATGCATTCCGGCACAACAAACCCCTGAAGGTGAAAATAATTCAACAGGTTTATTATTTAGTTTGCCATGTACCATCGAGGCATGAGAAGGTAGTAATTGGTCGGCGATAGAAGTGCCACAACATAATACTCCAATATCTTTAAGAGAAAAGGTCTTATTTTCAAGTTTCTGGATTGCAAGTGCCGTTAGATCAGCATTTGAAAACTTAACAACTCCATTATCATCAATTACATAATATCTTTTTTTAATTCCATTTTGCCTCAAAACAATAGATTTTGACCGTGAAGGTTTCCCATTAACTTTTCCCAGAAAATTCTCCATATCATCATTAAATACAGGATCGTTGGGCAAAAACTTGGTAATATTATTTATATATACTTTATTTAACATCTTTTCTCGAACATTTAATCTAATTTATTTTTGTTTTACTTGGGCGTAGTAACGTTTTTCTTTGTTTCGTTTATAAAAAAAGAAAGGTGTTAACAACACATAAAAAATATATTTTAATGGTGCAACCAAGCCTATGGCTAACGGGAAATAACCTCTGAATAAACTAACCCGAAATCTTCGTGCGGAGTTTTCGGGACCGCCTTTTTTAAGCATAAAAGAAGTCCATATTTTAAATACCCTCGAAGCTGTTTTTTCCAGCGATAGTAAATAAGGTTTTATAATTACAGCTCTATTTTCAATTAATTCGTCTTGTAGATGAGCTAAATCTTTTTGATCAAATTTTTGTAAAACAATTTTTCCGAAATTTTCAGCACCTTCAATATCTTTATCCGAAATGCCTGGTTTTGGGAAAATACCCCACAATCGATCTTTTTTGCCTGTAAATAAAAAGTAAGAAATGGAAACAATACCGGTTAAATTTTCAGCTTTATCTCGCAAACAAATATTACCTAGCAGATTACCTCCAAGTGCTGCAATTTTCTCTTTCACATATTCCTGTGCAACAATCCACATATTCCTTACACCCAATAAAGTAACAACCGGTTTACCCTTAAAAATTCGCTTAGCTTGTTCCGACAGTAAAAACGAATTGGAAGGGATTGATGGCGACATATACCATACTGTATAAGCAAATACAATTAAATCAAAATCTTCATGTTCCAGTTCCAATGGTTTTATTTCGCATGGAATTTTATTCACCGATTCTGGAAAAACATCAAAAAAATCATAACCCTGCCAGGGAAAAGGGTAATCGTTTACAGGTTTTATATTTGCATAGGTAACTGAATAATGATCTGAATTTTCAAATGGCCTGGCAAAATTATTTACAATATTTGTTAATTGTCCTGATTGTGAGTAATAAATGATTAATACTTTATTCATTTTATGACATAAAATTTTTGATAAAATTTTGAAGGCTAAAAATAAATGAAAATATTGTAAAAAAATAGACTGATTGGATATTTTATGTCAATTTTTAATTTTATGAAAGGATTAAAATACTTAAAAAAATATACAAATCATACCCTCATTAATTATCTTTTATTCATCTTTAATTTAAACATTCAACTTACTCTTCTTGTTTTGTAATTAAAATACCGTATCGATATGGAAAAAAATAAAAAATATAGTAACCACTTAATCAACGAAACAAGTCCTTATTTACTGCAACACGCCCATAATCCGGTTAATTGGCATCCCTGGAATAATGAAGCTATAGCAAAAGCACAAAATGAAAACAAATTAATATTAGTTAGTATTGGCTATTCTGCCTGTCACTGGTGCCATGTAATGGAACGCGAATCGTTTGAGAACGATGAAATTGCAAAAATCATGAACGATTATTTTGTTTGTATTAAAGTTGACAGGGAAGAGCGCCCGGATATTGATCAAATATATATGAACGCAGTGCAATTGATGACCGGAAGTGGTGGATGGCCATTAAATTGCTTTGCATTGCCAGATGGGAGGCCAGTATTTGGAGGGACCTATTTTAAGCCCGATCAATGGAAAGATATTTTACAAAAACTGGCCAGAGGTTATGAAGTAGATAAAGATCGGTTCGAAAAATATGCAAACGATTTGAAACAGGGAATCGTTTCCATAGACAAAATTGCTAAGGTAAATGATAAAGCTGATTTCGCTTATGAAGATCTTTTAAACGTAATGATTCATACCAGAAAAAGATTCGACCGTGAAAATGGCGGAACAATTGGGGCTCCTAAGTTTCCATTACCTGTTAATTATTTCTTTTTGATGCATTTTTATTATCATTCTGGCGAGAAAGAGATATTACAGCAGGTTATGTTAACTTTAGAAAAAATGGCTAAAGGCGGCATATACGATCAACTGGGAGGAGGCTTTGCACGATATGCGGTCGACAGATACTGGCTGGTACCTCATTTTGAAAAAATGCTTTATGATAATGCACAACTGGTAAGTCTTTACGCAGAAGCTTATCGATTAAATCCTGATCCGGAATATAAAAAAGTAGTATACGAAACGCTCCGTTTTGTAGAAAGAGAATTAACCTCACCCGAAGGTGGTTTTTATTCATCTCTAGATGCTGATAGTGAAGGTGTTGAAGGAAAATATTATGTTTGGGATAAAAAGGAAGTAGAGGAATTATTAAAAGATGATGCAGCCATTTTTTGCGATTATTTTGATATTTCATCTGATGGAAACTGGGAAGACAAAAATATTTTAAATAGAAAAGAACCTGATAAAGTTATTGCCAGCAAGCACAACATATCCTTAGAAAAACTAGAAGAAATTATACTTCAATCGAAAAAGAAACTGTTTCAACATCGCTTAAAACGTGTAAAACCTGCTTTAGACGATAAAATTTTAACATCGTGGAATGCATTAACCCTAAAAGCGTATGCTGATGCATACAATGTTTTTGATGATGAGCATTTTTTAAAAATGGCCGAGAGAAATTTTCAATTCATTGAAAATAATCTACTCAATAGTGATTTTAGCCTTTTTCGCAACTATAAGAATAAAAAATCAACCATTAATGCTTTTTTAGATGATTATGTTTTATTGGTTGATGCTCTGATTTCTATCTATCAGGCTAAATTTGATGAGTATTATATCAATACTGCATTAAATATTACAGAGTATATTATCCGGCATTTTTATGATGCCGAATCTGGCATGTTTTTTTATACATCTGATAATGACCCTCAATTAATTTCCAGAACTAAAGAATTAAATGATAACGTTATTCCTTCATCCAATTCTGTTATGGCACAAAATTTATTTAAACTGGGGCATTATTTTTTAAAAGCGGATTATATCCAAAAGTCAGGCCAAATGCTGCTGAATATGAAAGAACAAATATTGAGGAACCCATATTTTAATGGCAACTGGATTGATTTGATGATACAATTTATTCATAAACCCTACGAGGTATGTATTGTCGGAAACAAACATCAGGAAACCCGGAAGAACTTTTTTAGGCAGTATATGCCCAATATTATTCTGGCTGGTGGTAATGATGGCAATTTGCCACTTTTAGAGGATCGATATACTAATGAAAAATTAACCATTTATGTTTGCCGGGATAATGTATGCCAAAGGCCTGTAAAATCTTTCGCAGATGCACTTGAACTTATTGATAATTAATTGTTTTTTTAAAAAAAAATCTAAAATTTTAATTTATTAATTTCTTTGATTAAATTTGTTTAAAAAGGTGAGATCGACCATCGATCCAAATACCGGAAAAGAGACATTATTTCCGGGGCATCAGGATGGGAAAACATAAGCAACCCGTAATTTCGATTATCGAAAGTGCCTGTCTCCTTATGGCGTTCTCACCTTATTTTTAACCCTTTTAACTTTAAAAATATTCAACAGTAATTTATAATTTGTATTTTTCCCGAATCTTTGTATCTTAGAGCACCCTTGTTTTATATGAATTAACCTAAATAATTCTGTCAAAGATGAATAAAAAAATTTTAATCTTAATTATTGCTGTAGGTATCATTTTATTAACCCTTATCGGGAGTTGGTTATTTTGGTATATTAAACCGGCAAAACCTTTAAATATTTATATTCTCGATAAAACGGTACCAACAACCGATCGAACCGAGCATAAATCTTTGGTATGGCTGTTAAATCATAATAAATTTACCCTACCTGATGGAAGTTTATACAATGTAAATAAAGACTATTACGGCTTTTTTCCACTTGATACCAAATCACAGGAATTTGATTTTAAAAGCTTGCGTATTCATGATGTTAAAGATGCTGCATTAGATTATGATGCGGTATATTACGCCGATACTTACGGAGTTTATTACAATGAGTGGTATAAAAACCAAGCAAGCGATGCTGATATTAGCCAGAAAGTATATGGCGGGTTAAATCAGAACGATTATCTTTTGCTAAAAGAAATGAAAGAACTTAATAAACTTATCATAACAGAGTTTAACTTATATAATGCACCCACCAGTGGATTAATTCGTGAAAAGGCAGAAGATATGTTTGGCATTAACTGGAGCGGATGGACCGGTAAATATTTCCCGAGTCTGGATACTTCTTCTAATAGTTACTTTCCTGAATGGATTGTTAAACTGTATATGGAGCAAAACAATCATCAATGGCCTTTTAAAAATTCGGGTATTGTGCTGGTGCATAAATTTGGCACCATTGCAGTATTAGAGCACGAAACACACTTGTCAGAAAAAATCCCTTTTATTGTTTCTAAACCTGAAACAGTTGAAAAATATGGAGTTCCGGAAAAGGTTTACTATCCAAACTGGTTTGATATAACATACACAGGAGATCGCAATGATGTGTTGGCTAGTTTTAATTTAATGGTAAATGCCAAAGGCGACTCTCTATTGCGAAGCTATAATATACGCCCTGTATTTCCTGCAGTAATTGAACATGATGGCGATTACAGATTTTATTACTTTGGCGGAAACTTTGCGGCTAATGCAATAAATAATAAAACTGCCTATTTTGAAGGTTACCACGACCTGATGGCAACATTAACACGAGAAAATTATAAAAGCACGAAAAAATTTTACAGAAAATTTTATTTGCCGCTAACATCAGAAATTTTTGAAGACTATTATAATTCTATACAAAGTCAATAATTATTATAATGAAAACAGTATCATCAAATAAAATTGTGCTCTTATTATTAGTAGTTTTTATCTTTTTACTTTTTTCTTCGTGTGCCAATAAAGAAACTGTAGATGCCTGTTTAGAAGGACAAACTTATGGTTTTTGGGGCGGGTTGTTACATGGAATCATAGCACCCTTCGATTTAATAGCTATGCTTTTTCGCGATGATGTTACGGTTTATGCACAAAACAATAATGGTGCCTGGTATGCCTTTGGGTTTTTGCTTGGAAGTGGGGGTTGGGGAATACTTGGTGGAAAAAGTACCGGCAGCAGTAAACGAAGAAGGGTTCATTAAATAAATACTTTTTTTAATTTTCAACTAGTGTCATGTCAACGCTATTTTAGTCAGCCCAAATCTTTTTCTTTTTCCTCAGCTCGGCAAAATAAATTCTTTACGTAGCTTCGGCTATGTGCAGAATTTCTTTTTTGATCTGAGAAAAAATTATTGCGACTTAACCGACACAATAGCATTGACACGACACTAGGATAAAGGGTTTTAGCCTCAGATATTCATACATTTTATGATTTCCAATATTGATGAACTTTTTCACGACTGAAAGAAGTAATTAATCAATTTAGCTTTACCATACACATTTATTATCTTTGCAGAAATTTTAAAATTGTAACACCATGCAAAACAACCTTCATATTTCTTGTATACAAACAGAACTCTTTTGGGAAGATGTAGAACAAAATTTAAAACATTTTGAGATTTTATTCAATCAGTTATCCAAATCAACTGAACTGGTTATACTGCCTGAAATGTTTACCACCGGATTTTCCATGAAAACGGAAAAACTGGCAGAAAAAATGGATGGAAGGTCTTTTGCTTGGCTACAAGAACAAGCTTCTAAAATCAATAAAATCATTATCGGGAGTATAATAATTAAAGACCAGGGAGCATATTTTAATCGACTTTTTGTAATATTTACTGATGGGAATTACGAATATTATGATAAAAGACACTTGTTCAGGATGGGCAATGAACATAAACATTACAGTGCAGGAAACAAACGGTTGGTTTTCAACTATAAAAACTGGCGTATTTGCCCGCTTACCTGTTACGATTTAAGATTTCCGGTGTGGAGCCGCAACCAAAATGATTTTGATTTGTTGATTTATATAGCCAACTGGCCAGAAAGCAGGAGAGAGGTTTGGAAAAAATTGCTTCCCGCACGAGCCATTGAAAACCAGGTTTATGTTGCAGGAGTAAACCGTATTGGAAATGATGGCGAAGGTTTAAGCTATGCAGGCGATACAGTGCTTATTAACCCTAAGGGTGAAATAATGGCTGAAACAAAAGAGCATAAAGAACAAATAATTGATGCCAATTTATCGTTAAATGAACTGAATCGGTTTAGAAAAAAGTTTCCGGTTGGACTTGATGCTGATAAATTTAAAATATTGTAAATTATAATGTTATCAAAAACAAACTTCGATAAAAAGACCGAAGGAAAAATAACAGAAAAAGAGCGCAGGAGAATAATTGATAAGTATCGCGGATTACTTAAAACATCTGAAGTATTTACACAAAAAAAAGAGCTTGAATTTACTCGGAAAGCATTCGATATAGCCCTAGAAGTTCACGACGAGAAACGACTCCCCTCTGGCGAACCTTTTATCATTGAATTACTTGATATTGCCATTATTATTGTCGAACAAATAGGCCTTGGCACTCGTTCGGTTATTGCTTCTCTTTTATATCATGCTGTTATCGATGATCAAATTACGTTGGTTGAAGTTGAAAAACAATTTGATAAAAAAATTAAACTAATCGTTGATGGGTTGATTAAACTGGCCGATATTGACTCTAAAGCGGCTACCGATCAATCAGAAAATTTTCGTAAGCTTCTTTTAACGTTAGTTGACGATGTGCGTGTAATTCTAATAAAACTGGCTATTTTATTGGAACACATGCGTGGGTTAAATTATATGCCAGAAGATTATCAGGTTAAAATATCAATGGAAACGTTTTCTTTTTATGCTCCTTTAGCTCACCGTTTAGGATTATACAATATCAAGTCGGAGCTGGAAAACCTGGCGATGAAATATACTGAAAAGGAACGCTACAAAGAGATTATTAAAAAATTAAAAAATACGACATCCAAACGAAACCGTTTTATCAAAAAGTTTGCAGCACCCATAGAGAAAGAGTTGAAAAATCAAGGATTTGAATTTGAAATCAAAGGACGGCCCAAATCGGTATATTCTATCTGGCAAAAAATGAAAAAGCAAGGTGTTGAATTCGAAGAAGTTTATGATATTTTTGCCATACGTATTATCCTGGATTCTAAGCCTTCGAAAGAAAAGTCCGATTGCTGGCGCGTGTATTCAATTGTCACCGATTTTTATCAGCCCAACCCCAAGCGGTTGCGCGATTGGATTAGCGTTCCTAAATCCAATGGTTACGAGTCGTTGCATACTACTGTTGTAGGACCCGATAAAAAGTGGGTAGAAGTGCAAATACGAACCCGCAGGATGGACGAAGTAGCCGAAAAAGGTTATGCGGCCCATTGGAAATATAAAGGCGTAAAACCGGAACGTGGAATTGATGGCTGGATGCAAAAAATTCGCGAAGTGCTTGATAGTCCAAACCTCGATACTGTTGATGTTATTGATGATATCAAGCTGGATTTATACAACAAAGAAGTATTTGTGTTTACACCAAACGGAGACTTGAAAACATTGAAAGCCGGATCTACCGTTTTGGATTTTGCTTACGATATTCATTCTGATATCGGAAACCAGTGTGTTGGAGCAAGAGTGAATAGTAAAAATGTTACCATTAAACAGGTGCTTAATAATGGCGACCAGATTGAAATTATTACATCCAAAACCCAAAAACCTAAAAACGACTGGCTAAATTTTGTGGTTACCTCTAAAGCTAAAACCAAGATTAAATCTACGCTTCGTGAAGAGCTTTTTAAAGAAGCCGAGGTGGGTAAAGAATTATTAAAAAGGAGGTTGAAAAACTGGAAAATTAAATTTAAAGACCAGCTGATTGATAAATTATTAAAACATTACAAGCTAAAAGTACCTGTAGACCTTTATTATCTTATTGCTACCGAAAAAATTGATATTGCTGATATTAAAGCAGAAATAATTAATATCAACCAACAGGAACATACTGAAAAATCACCTGAAATTGAGGAAAACAAAACAGTAACAGAAGAAGAAAAAACTTCAGAACCACAAGGCGATTATCTTGTAATTGATGATAAAATTGAAAATGTGGATTATAAGCTTGCCAAATGCTGCAATCCTATTTATGGAGACCCCATTTTTGGTTTTGTTACTGTGAGCGAAGGTATCAAAATACATAGAACCAATTGCCCAAATGCACGGCAATTGCTCGAAAGATATAATTACCGGGTAATAAAAGCGCAATGGAATAAGTCTTCAGCAAAAAAATCATTCCAAACCATTATTAAAGTTTCCGGAATTGATGATGTAGGTATTGTAAATAAAATTTCGAATGTTATTTCTAAAGATATGAATATCCGCATGCGTTCTATTGCCATAGACTCTAACGATGGTATGTTCGAGGGACAAATAAAACTTTTTGTTGAAAGCACGAAACATCTGGATATGCTTATTAGAAAATTAAAAAAAGAAAAAGAAATATTGAAAGTTACAAGGGTTGAAACATTGGAAATTAATCAATAATTTTTTTAAATTTGTAATAAAACAATACAGGTTATTTATTCGTTTAATGGTATTATAAATAAGCTTTATTATGCGAAAAGTTTTAATTCTTTTAAGTTTTATTTTTATGGCATCGGTGCTTAAAGCCCAGTTATGGCCTTTAATGCCTAAATATTATCAGCCAATGGACTCATCTGTTTTAGCCAAAAATAATCAACCCGAAAAACAGGATAATAACGCTTTAATGAAATTGCATAACAATAAATTTTCTTATTCTGTAACTTTGGGAACAGGATTTAGCAGCTTTTCGAATAATATGTCCATGGCATCATCGTATATTGCTCCTTCGATTAATTATCAACCCAACGACAAATTATTTATTTCTGTAAATGGTGTTATCATGCAAAATAATTTTAACGGATTACAAAATAATATCTTACCTACAAATGGATCCGCTGTCAATCCAAATACATCCAATTACGGAATCAATAGCCAGGCATATTATCAGTTAACCGATAATTTTAGCATTTTCGGCGATGCCACCTACTTTGAAAATCAAACGCCTTTATTTAGTAATAATCAAACCAACATTTATTCAAATAATTATAAATCAGTATCCATTGGTTTGGGTTATAAAGTCAATGATCATTTACACATCAATTTTCAATACCGCTATTCGGATGGTTTAAATCCAATGTACAACAGTTTTTCACCCTTTTATAACCCAGGATATAACCCGTATCGATCACGATATAATATTTGGGGTTACTAAAAACAAAAAGGCAGCTTGTGATTAAAACATTATCAATTTCTATACTTTTTTTTAGCCATTCACTTGGCTGCACAGCCCAAAATCTTGTTAAACAGTTTCCTGTTTTTAAATCCGGCGAACGTATTTCATATTCAGCAGTTTATAACTGGGGATTTATTTGGCTTAATGCCGGTTATGTTGAATTTAAAGTGAATAAAACGACCCTTAGCGGAGAGGATGTTTATCATTTTAACAGTTATGGAGCCAGCATACCCTCTTATGACTGGCTTTTTAAAGTTCGTGATTATTTTCAATCCTATGCCAAAACAGACAATCTTGCCCCGCTATATTTCGACCGTAACACTTACGAGGGAGGTTATAAGGTGCATAATCGTTTTGCCTTTGATTATAATGATAGCCTGATTTACACTAAAACCGAAAATTCTGACAAACCTTATTCAGAGGATACTTTAAAAATGCCTCATAATATTTATGATGTTATTTCAGGTATTTATTTTATTCGAAATATTGATTTTGACCAATACGAGATCAATGATACTATTCCGGTACGTATGATCATCGACAATGAAATTTTCGATTTATATGTCCGGTTTTTGGGACGCGAAGTGATTAAATTGCACAATAAACAAAAATTTAATACCATTAAGTTTTCGGCATTATTAGTAGAAGGAACAATCTTTAAGGGTGGAGAAGATTTATTTGTTTGGGTTACCGATGATCTGAATAGAATCCCTGTATTAGTAGAAGCAAAAATTCTAATTGGCTCGGTTAAAGCTACATTGCTTACTACAGAAAATTTAAAATTTCCTTTAGAAGCTGAAATTACAGACAACTGATTTTTATTCAAAAATCTAATTTTTGTTTTAGTACGAATAATAAATCCAAAGTATTGGTAAATATTTTATGTTTTAAATATCTATTTATTTATATTTGCAACACTGTTGCATTTTAAAAATATTTTGCATTCATGAAAGCTGTTGATATTTTAAATAACCATCATCTGAAACGTACAAGTTGCCGTGAAGGAATCATTGAAGCAGTAATGGCTGCAAATCAACCCCTTTCAGAAATTGAAATCAAGGAAAAACTCGTTAGTAGTTACGACCGTACTACTTTTTACCGGTCATTTAAAACACTTGAAGATCATAGAATAATTCATAAAATTGTTGTTGACAATCAATTGGTTAAATATGCGCTCGATAATTCAATAACCAATAAAAAAGAACATGCACATTTTTATTGCAATGAATGTCACAGAGTTCAGTGCCTTGAATCTATTCCTGTAAATAAATTTTATTTACCTGAAGGATATGAACAAGATGAAATAGAAGTTATAATCAAAGGGACATGTGCTATTTGTAAAAATAA
This sequence comes from uncultured Bacteroidales bacterium, assembly GCA_964606845.1. GTDB lineage: Bacteria > Bacteroidota > Bacteroidia > Bacteroidales > UBA12077 > UBA12077. The sequence continues at coordinate 21,367 of CAZSIC010000006.1, read as the reverse complement.
GCTTTAAATAAATTGTTAAAATTTAAAAGACATATTGTTATTATTTTATTGGGATTATTTGTTTTCCCAATTGTTTTCCAATCGCTTCATATTGTTTGGCATCATTCTCATGATTATAAATGCAATCACATATTATGTCATATACAACAAACGGGACAAAATATTCAGGCAGAAATAAATACAGCATCACAAAAGGATAATCATTGTCCAATATGTGAATATCAGTTCTCTATAAATGATTTACCAAAAATTTTTCTTTTTAGTACAAACACACTATTGATTGATAGTTTTTTAAAAAAGCTTGAATTACAGTTTTATTTTCAACAATTAATTACAATTAAATCACCCAGAGCACCTCCTGCCTGAAATCTATTATAATTCCTTTCTTTTCAATTTTCAGGTGTTTCAACTCAATTCTTTCAATATGAGCAAGTATTTTGTGCTTTTCTTATTAATACTTATTTTACATGGTTTGTCTTTTGCACAAAGTAAATATACCCTTAAAGGTAAGGTTGTAGACGAATACAATCAACCCTTAATAGGTGCAACGATATTTTTATATCCAATAAAAAAAGGTATATCGAGTGATGACAAGGGTATATTTATACTCAGGAACATGCCAAAAGGAGATTATGTAATTGAGATTTCATTTGTCGGTTATGACTCACTTATCGACACATTAAAAATCAATGGGGATAAAACATATGAAGCTCAGCTTAGTATGGCTTATTTGAATTTACAGGAAGTGGTTGTAACCGATAATTATGTTGAATTACGCAAAAAAGAAGAATCGCTCAATATTGAAATTGTAAATGATGATTACCTGAAACAAAATCTGGGCGGAAGCCTTATGAAATCAATTGAACGTTTGCCAGGTATAACTACTATTGATATTGGTTCAGGGCAGTCGAAACCAGTTTTACGCGGACTTGGTTTTAACCGGGTTGTGGTGGTTGAAAATAACATCAAACACGAAGCCCAACAATGGGGAGCTGAACATGGTTTAGAAATCGACCAGTATGCCATTAATAATATTGAAGTTATTAAGGGGCCTGCCTCGCTTATTCACGGCTCGGATGCCATAGGTGGTGTTATTAACCTAAAAAACAGAAACTTACCTATTGATGGATCATTTGGAGGAACAATTGATTTATCAGGCAAAACGAACAATGATTTTTTAGGTACCTCTATTTCTTTATATGGCAGGAAAAAGTGGTTCTTTGCCAACTTACGTGCCACTATGTTGAATTATGGCGATTATAAAGTACCAACCGATAGTGTAGATATTTATTCATACCGTGCAGCTTTAAATAAAAATTATTTAAGGAATACGGCGGGGAAAGAACAAAATCTGCATTTAACTTTTGGTATTATCCAAACAAAATTTCGCAGTGATTTTTTTATAAGCAACATCTATAAAAAGAGTGGCTTTTTTGCCAATGCTCATGGTTTAGAGCCCAGAAATGTTGATACCGGTTTACATGATAAGTCTGCCAGGGATATTCATTATCCATATCAATCGGTAAATCATTTTAAAATAATTAACAATAGCCAATATTTGTGGGATAAACTGACCCTTGAATCCAATTTAGGTTTTCAGAACAATTTTAGACAGGAGTGGAGCCAATATGTAAACCATGGTTTTATGCCTGCTGTTTTTCCAGACTCATTAAGTTTTAACTCAGACCTCGAACGACAGTTTGAAAAATATGTATATTCAGGGAGTATAAAACTGTCCTATCAAAAAGATGATAAAACCCAATTCAGTTTAGGGATAAACACCGAGTTTCAGGATAATCGTACTGATGGACGTGGTTTTATTATCCCTGCATTCAAACAATTAAATATCGGTGGTTATGTTTTTGCGAAATATTCTTTTTCAGAAATTAACAGGGTCCAGTTAGGCATTCGATACGATTATGGAAATATTAATACCTGTGATTATTTTGATTGGTTTCCTTCGTCAGTTGTTAATGGTAATGATACGATACTTCTTTACTTGCAAAGAGCTGAAAATATCAACCGCAGTTTTTCAAACTTTTCATGGTCGGTTGGATATAATTTTAATCCCAGACAGTGGTCTTTTAAAGCCAATATCGGCAAGAGTTTTCGTATGCCCATAGCAAAAGAACTGACAGCAAATGGTGTAAATTACCACCACTTTAGTTACGAGGTTGGAAATGATGATCTATCACCAGAAATATCCTATCAGTTAGATGCAGGGATAGAGTATAATTCAAAAAAATTTGCCATTGGGACTACACCTTTTATTAATTATTTTTCAAATTATATTTATCTCAATCCTACTTCTGAGCATAACAGGGATTATGGTGCCGGTAACCAGGTTTTTTATTATACACAAAGTGAAGTGTTTAGATATGGAGGCGAGTTACATGCTCATTATGAATTACTAAAATTTTTACAACTGGGTATTATTGGTGAATATGTTTATTCAGAGCAACTTTCAGGAGAAAAGAAAGGATTTTCGCTACCGTTTTCACCTCCACCTTCTGTGGTTTTTAATGTTAAATATAAAAAACAGAAAGTGAAATTTATTGAAAACGCATATCTCTCTTTTGATTACAGGATTACAGCGTCACAAAACAATATAGTTCCGCCGGAAGAGACAACCGACGGCTACCAGGTATTTAACCTTGGTTTTGGAGGCGATATCATTCTGAAAAATCAAAAAATTAATATTTCAATGCAGGTGCAGAACCTGTTAAACAACAAGTATTTCAATCACACCAGCTATTACAGGCTGATAAACGTGCCTGAACCGGGCAGAAATTTTATTGTAAATATTTCAATACCCTTTTCAGGAAAAATGAAACAAGAATAATAATGTATAACCATTTAAATTTTAAAATTATGAACAAAAAAATTTTTTTAATTGCAATTGCTTTAACAGCAAGTTTATTTTTCACTTCATGTGAAGATGATGAAACAAACCCAAAACCAGTTGTAGATTTAACTGAACTGGGTTACGAAAACAACAAAATAGCTTATGCAGGTGCTGATTTGCATATAGAAGCTGAAATTGTTGCCGAAGGGAAAATTGATATCATAACCATTGAAATTCATCCGGAAGGTGAGCATGACCACAAAAGTACCTCACAGACCTTACATGATGATGAATGGGAAGTTGATACTACTTACACCAAATTTTCGGGATTGAAGAACACAAATTTCCATGAACATATTGATGTTCCCGTACATGCCGACACCGGGCATTATCATTTTCATTTTATTGTTACCGATTTGGAAGGGCAACAAACAGTTTTTGAAGATGAAATCGAAATCCAACAACCATCTGATGATGTAAATCCGGAAATCACTATTAACTCAGCTCCAACAGATGGAGAAGTATTCAGTGATGGAGATATGATTAACATCTCAGGATCTGTGAGCGATGATAAGGCTTTGGGTGGCATGTATATTGGTTTAGTGCGTGTTAACCAGAATTTAACCGATGCCGAAGTGAATGCCACCAACACCATTACCATTTTGCATACCCATGAATTCGATAGTCCAACTTCCCACAATTTTTCAGCAAGTATAGAGGTGGGAGCAGAATATGATAACAATATCGAACCGAAAGAAATAACGGGAGATATTGCCTGGCAATCTGCTGATTACTATATATTGGTAAAATGTAAAGATGCTTTTGGTGGTAACGGGACAGTTTCAAGTCATTATCCAATTGTAATCAATTAGTGATTGTAAAAAATTTGGGCAGGTTATTTTAAAAACCTGCCCTTAATTATTTTTGATATGAAAATATACAGCATAGTTATTATTTCATTTTTTTTGCTTGCGTTTTTCAGTTCCTGCGAAAAAGACGATGAAATAGATAAAGAAAAACCAGCAATTGACCTAACCATCGAGGATGCCTTCCCTCTGAATTGCGATACACTCTATTTCGGAGAATCATTTGAGCTGAAGGTATTATTCTCCGATAATGTTGAATTGGGTTCATATAGTGTTGATATCCACCACAATTTCGACCATCATTCGCACAGTACCGAAGTTACTGAGTGTGAACTAGACCCAGTTAAAGATCCGGTTAACCCATTTATTTTTATTGAAGATTATGATATACCTGCCGGTTTACAAGAACATAAAACAAGTTTATCCATTTCAATTCCTTCCGAAAATGGTGATGGATTATTTGATGAAGGTGATTATCATTTTTTTATTAGCTTAACAGACAAAGAGGGGTGGTCCACTCAAAAAGGATTAAGCATTAAAATGTTACATCGTTAAAAAAGTCTGAAAGCTTTATAAAAAGTGCGTAGTTCATAAAAAAACTATGCACTTTTTTCTTTTTACAAATTAAATTTATTGGGCAGGTTTTAGTTCCTGCAAACAACTGTTCATTATCATTTCTAATTCCTTTTTTTAAATACATATTTGTTATAATTTTATGTCCAATTATAAAACGATAAAAATCTAAATATGCATAATTCAGTAAAAATAACCGACAAAGTATATTGGATAGGCGCTAATGACCGCCGTACAAACCTGTTTGAAAATATGTGGCCATTGCCTTATGGCATATCATATAATTCTTATTTAATTGTGGATGATAAGATTGCCCTGGTAGATACCCTTGAGCAAGGTTCATCTGATGATTACCTGGAAAAAATTGAGGAACTGATTGGGAAAGACCGGACAATAGATTATCTTATCATCAATCATATGGAACCCGACCATTCTGGTGCGATGAAAGCCATTGTGGAACGTTATCCGGATATTAAACTGGTAGGTAATTTGAAGACTTTCAAAATAATTGAATCCTATTATGGATACCAAGAGAAATGGCATCAAATAGAGGATGGCAGTCAAATTGACTTAGGTCATCACAAGCTAAAATTTGTAATGACACCCTGGGTGCACTGGCCCGAAACCATGATGACTTATGATGAAACAGAAAAGATGCTTTTCTCGGGAGATGCATTCGGCAGTTTTGGAGCCTTAGACGGGGGTATTTTCGATGATGAGATTGAGTTTGAAGATTACTACGAAGAAGAAATGCGACGGTATTTTTCTAATATTGTTGGGCAGTACAGCAATATGGTGCAAAAAGCGTTTAAAAAACTCGATGGTGTTGAGATAAAATATGTTTGTTCCACCCATGGGCCTGTTTGGCGTTCAGATGTTAATAAAGTGCTTTCATTATACGATAAATGGAGTAAATACGAATCGGAAAAAGGAGTGGTTATTATTTATGGATCAATGTATGGAAATACAGCTAAATTAGCCGATTTTATTGCACGCAAACTGGCCGAAAACGGAATAAAGAAAATCCGGGTGTACGATGCTTCGAAAACCCATATTTCTTACCTAATCAACGAAATTTGGCGATATCAAGGTGTAATATTAGGCAGTTGTGCCTATAATTCAGGGATGTTGCCAACCCTGGAACATTTAACCCGAACGCTCGAACATATGGGTGTTAAAAATCATCTGCTAGGAATTTTCGGCTCCTACAGTTGGAATGGCGGAGGTGTAAAATCATTGCATAAATTTTACGAAAAAATTCAGTGGGAACTGGTTTCCGATCCGGTAGATACCAAAGGAATTCCGGGTAACGAAGAATTTGAGCGCTGTGCAACCATAGCCAAAGCAATGGCTGAAAAATTAAAATAAAAATTAAATTCTCAAAAATCAGATAGTATGGAATTTAACTTAAAACCGGGCATGTCTTATACGGCAACACAGGTTGTTGTCTACGAGGATACAGCTGCAAAATATGGTTCGGGTTTGGTTGAAGTTTTTGCCACACCTGCAATGATAGCACTTATGGAAAATGCTGCGCTCAAAACAGTTTTTACTCATTTACCCGAAGATTATAATACCGTTGGATTTGAAGTCAATGTGCGACACTTAAAACCAACACCCATAGGAATGAAAGTTGAATGTACAGCTACGCTTAAAGAAATTGATGATAAAAAACTGGTGTTTCATGTGGTTGCTCATGATGAAGAAGGAAAAATTGGTGAGGGAACCCATACCCGCTATATCATCAACACAAAAAAATTTATGGAAAAATATAAACCTGAAAAATAAAACTATTATGAAAAAATTAAACTTATTTTTTGTATTCTTTTTTATTGCTTTTGCAAACATAAGTCTGGCGCAAGACTTAATAAAACTTCCGGAACCAAATAAAGAAGGAGGAATGCCTTTAATGCAGGCGATTAATGAAAGACAATCGGGCCGTGATTTTATTGACAAAGATTTAACACAACAACAATTATCTGATTTATTGTGGGCTGCATATGGAATTAATCGTCCGGAGACGGGAAAGCACACTATTCCAACGTCCAGAAACCGTCAGGATATTGAAGTTTATATAACAACCAGCAATGGTGTATTTTTATATAATCCTGAAGAGCATGCTTTAATTCAAATTTCTGATCAGGACCAACGCGAAGTAGCCGGGTTGCAGGATTTTGTGAAAATAGCCGCAGTTAACTTAATTTATGTTTCCGATTTTGATAAACTGGGCGATAGTTCTGATGATATTAAAACAATGACAGCAGCTACACATTCTGGTTTTATTGGTCAAAATGTTTATTTATATTGTGCTTCGGAAGGTTTGATATCAGTATTCCGCGCAATGATTGATAAAGAAAAAGCAGCCGAATTATTACAACTTGAAGGCGATAAACATGTTATTTACAGTCAGTCGGTTGGTTATTCAGAATAAAAAAATACGAAATTTAGCAAAAGGCCGTAGTAAGTAATTTCATAAAAATACGGCCTTTTATTTTTTGTGAAAAAATTTTTTATGAAATACAATTTTGATGAAATCATTGACAGGGATAATACAGCATCGGTAAAGTTTGATTTACGAAAAAAGGTGTTTGGCAAAGAGGATATTATTCCTATGTGGGTTGCCGATATGGATTTTAAAACCCCTGATTTTATTATCGAACCACTGAAAAAAAGATTAGAACATTCCATTTTGGGATATAGTTTCAGGCCTGATTCCTATTATCAGTCGATTATTAACTGGTTAAAGCGAAGACATCAATGGGAAATTGAAAAGGACTGGATTTCGTTCAGCCCGGGAATTGTTCCCGCAATTAATATGGCAATAATGGCTTATACCAGCCCCGGCGATAAAATTATTGTTCAACCACCGGTTTATCATCCTTTCTTTTCAGCGATAAGTAATAATAATCGTGTACAGGTTGAAAATCCCTTAAAACTGCAAGATGGACGTTATTTTATAGATTTTAAGGATATGGAACAAAAACTACAAGATGCAAAAATGATCTTGTTGTCTAATCCGCATAATCCCGGTGGCTCTGTTTGGACTAAAGAAGAACTGCAAAAATTAGGTGAACTATGTGTGGAAAATGATGTGCTCATTATGGCCGATGAAATCCATGCCGACCTGGTTTTTAGGCCTGCTAAATTTGTCCCCATGGCCTCGGTTTCACCAGCAATTAAAAAAAATACGGTAACCTTTATTGCTCCTTCCAAAACTTTTAATATGGCAGGACTGGCAACATCATCAGTAATTACATCTAATCCTTTATTAAAAGAAAAATATGATCAAATATTAGATACAATCCATATTGGCATGGGTAATATTTTTGGTACAATTGCCTCCGAAGCAGCGTATAATTATGGCGACGAATGGCTTGATCAGCTCCTCATGTATCTTTCTAAGAATATGGATTTTGTTGAGCAATATTTTTCTGAGCATATAACAGATATAAAAGTTATACGCCCCGAAGGTACCTATTTAATGTGGCTCGACTGTTCTAACCTGAATCTTAAAAACAAAGATTTAAAAGATTTTATGATCAATGATGCAGGACTGGGATTTAACGACGGCAGAATGTTTGGTGCCGGTGGCGATGGTTTTATGCGCATGAATGTTGCCTGTCCACGCAAAACAATTGAACAGGCATTAAACAAACTAAAAGCAGCAGTTAACGAATTACCATAATATGCCAAAAAAAGATTTTGATATTAAAGTTTTAATTCCAACCGATGACGGATTAACCATTTCTGAAAATGGCATTAAGCAAGCAATGTATTATTTACTGTATAATGTTAGCAACAGAAGCTATCAGTTAGCTGGAAAAATTAAAACTTCAGAATTTTTCAACAAGAAAAATTTAAATCTTAAAGATTTTAACAATCTTTTGAGTGAAGAAGGAATTGATACCGTATTAACTCTTTCAGCTATTGATTTTAAAATCCCCTGTGAATATAAAATGATAAACGAAGAAGATATATCTACAAGCTTAAATCAGTTAATTGACGAAATAGATCAAAAAAAGAGCTAATTTTTGTTAGCTCTTTTTATCAGTTTAATCGAGAATGGTTTATTTCTTTTTTTTGTCATCGTTTTCTTCTGTATCATCATCCATATCATTTTCATTATCATCTTCATCATCATCAATTGTAGAAACCAGGTTGCCTGAAAGGTTACCATCCAGTTTTTTAACAAATTTTTCCTGCTGTTTTTTAAATTTTTCGTATTCATTAACTTTCTGCTCAAGTTCAGCTTCGCGACGTGCCGATTCTTCCTGTGTGGCTTGTAATTCTTCCATATTTTGCCGCATCTCTTCTTCCTGGGCTTTCATCTCTTCGGCTTGCTGTTGTGTTTTTTCTAATAACTCGGCAGTACGGATATTAATTTTTGCTGATGAGAAAGTAGCAGCAATACTTTCGCCAATTTTTTCGACAAATTCAATTTGATATTTTTCAAATGGTTTAAATGCTGCTATTTCTATAGCGCCAAAAACTTCTTCGTTAAGTTTTAGTGGGACAATCAGTAAACTTCGCGGGTTTTCGTTTCCTAATCCTGAGGTAATCGAAATATAATCGTCAGGAATATCAGTCAAATAAATCGTTTCGCTTTCCTGGATTGCTCTTCCGATAAGTCCTACGCCGGGTTCGATGCGTTTTTCTAAAAACTTTTTCCTGTTATATGCATAAGCAGCACTCATTTCAATAAAAGGGTTATCGGGGTCATCATCATTTAAAATAAACAGCCCACCCTGGTTTGCATCACAATATTTTACCAAATTGCTAATAACATCGTATGATAACTTGGTTAAATCATCATTGTTTTGTCGAAGTATTTCGCTAAATTTGGCAATACCCTGCGATGCCCAGTTTCTTTGTTCGTCTTCTTTTTTTCGTTTTTCTTCTTCTTCTGTAGCATGTTTTAAATTTGTTCGCATATCAAGCAACGCATTTCCCAAATCATCTTCGTCACTTAATGGTACATAAGGGCTATCAAAATTGTGTTTGCCAATTTCCAAAGCAAATTCTGTTGTTTCTTTTAACCCTCTGATCAGATTATTCAGTGCACCTGCCATTTCGCCAATTTCATCATTAGTTTCTTTAATCTGTTTTTTGGGCATAATACCTTTACCCATTTCCAATAAAATCCCTTTAATTTTTTGAATTGGAGTAATTATAACACGCGCAAGATATAACGCAATGGCAATTGCAATAACTACCAAAATAATACCGGCAATATAAATAAAGTTTTCGAGGCTGTTAAATGATTGTGCCATGTCCTGTCGGGCCTCAGAAACTTTATTGTCTAACTGCTTAGATAATTCATTTAATTTTTCAATGACTTGATCACTTAAAACAATGATTTCGCCATCTTCTTCAACCAAAGGGTAGATTTCAAACATCAATATAAAAGCATCATCATAGCTTTCGAAAGTTGAAAGGCTGTTCATTACTTTTTGATGTAAAGGAAATAAGGTATCTTGAATGGTTGTATATATCTCACGATACATTTCTTGTTTTTCTTGTTCCCACTGGCCAGAAAGTTTTGAAATTTGTTGATTGATTTCGGGCAATGTTTCCTGATGAAGCTCTTCTAACCTGAGTTTATCCTGAGTATCTTGTTTTTTATCAATATATACCCAATTTTTAATTAACATCTTTGATGAAATCATTAAATTGGATAATTCCCTGATTAATTCTGCAGAAGGCGAGTATACATTTGATATTTTATCGTTGGAAACAATACTTTCCTTTAATGTAGTATTGATTAAATGGATATTGGCTAAAATAGCTAAAGTAACAATTCCAAAGCCCAGAATTAATTTTTTTGCAATGGTAAATCTAAATTTCATAGCAATAGTACTGTATTTTTAAATGCAAATATAGCTTAATAAAGCGTTTCTAAGATACTAATAAATTTTATTTTGATTAATAAATACAAGAACTAATTTTTTAACTATATTACGTAGTTTCTGTGGTTCAGTCAGTTAAATAAAAATAAAGCTTAAGTCTGATAAACTGATTGTGGATACTTTATATCTTCCAGAAAAAGTCCATGAGCAGGTACAGATACGCCAGCATCATCTCTGTTTTTGTTTTCAATAACTTGTTTAAACTCTTCTAATGTTAAATTCTCTTTTCCCACATCAACCAATGTACCAACAATAGCACGTACCATATTGCGCAAAAAGCGGTCGGCTTTAATCGTAAATATTAATCGGTAATCATCTTTTGACCATCTGGCTTCAGTTACTTTGCAAATGTTCGTTTTTACATCTGTATTCAGTTTACAAAAACTGGTAAAGTCATCATAATTTAATAGTACCCGGGCAGCTTTATTCATTAATTCAACATCCAGGTCAACTGGTAAATACCATGAGGTGCTATTAATAAACACATCTTTTCGCTGATGTATGTAGTATCTGTAGGTTCTATCTGTAGCATCAAAACGGGCGTGTGCCTCGTTATTTACTTTTACAATTCTAAAAAGGGCTATGTCTTTTGGCAAAAAGCTGTTTAATTTAAATACCAGTTTTAAATCTTTATCCAGGCCTTTTTTAGAACTATCAAAATGTGCAACAAAAAAACTGGAATGAACTCCGCTGTCAGTTCTGCCAGCTCCGGTAATTTCTAATTCTTCCTTTAAAATTGTTGAAAATGCTTTGGTTAGTACTTCCTGTACTGTTAATGCATTGGGTTGAATTTGCCAACCGTGGTAATTGGTGCCTTTATAACTTAATTGTACAAAATATCTTTCCCTCACGCCTTTAAATTATGTCTAAAAAATATCTTTAATAGTAAATGTGTTGTTGTTAATATTAAACGTATCACCGGATTTTAAATCTTTCATTGCTTTAAAAACAGGAACCTGCGTAGAAATTGCATAATAACTTTCTTCTTCAACAGAAATTTTGCCCAATGCAGCAGAAACGAACATTTTTTGTTTATCTGTAATGATAACTGCACCAAATTCTACTTTTTTGCATATTTTATTAGGGTCAACCTTTTTAACCAGTTTCAAATCTTCTAAAAATTTTTCCATCTGTTTTACCTGAAGATCTTTTTTCTTCATCATTTCTTCCTTAAAAGGGTCAAACATATCATGATCGCCCTCATAATCATTGGCTGTTTGTATGATTTCTTGAATCCGATCTTTGCTTGTTTTAATATTTGTTTCAAGTATATCAATACAAGATTTTATAATATTTTTCTTCAGTATTTTCTTATCCATAATCATTAATAGATTTAGATCAAATATACAAAATTAATGTTTGTTCCAAAATCTTCAAGCACCATTTTATCAACATTTCGAACGAATAAACCCTAATTAAGATTATTTATCTAAAAGAATAATAAATCAGAGAATTTATTTCTATAGGATTTTTATTAAATTGGTCGGCTAAAACAATAAAATGACAAAAAAATGAAAAAATTAGGCAAAATCTCAACTGTTGTATTATTATCAAGTTTAATGATTAACATTTCAGTTGCCCAGGATAAAAGTGACTGGGAAGGTGGGCATCCCGAGGGGTGTACATCTATAACTGTTGGCAAAGCAGCTTCTGCTGATGGTTCAGTAATCACATCTCATACAGATGATAGCCACAGAACCCGTTCATGGATGGATATTCAACCAGCAAAAGACCATAAACCAGGCGAAATGGTTCCTATGTATAAACGTAGTGCCGATGATACCAAAGCAATGCCTGCCTACAAACACGAAAAAATTGGTGAAATTCCACAAGTAGAGCAAACTTATCAATATATTAATTCTGCATATCCTAGTATGAATGAAAAGCAACTAGGAATCGGTGAATCCACTTTTGGTGGGAGAGAAGAGCTTCAGTCAGACGAAGGCTTAATTGATTGCCAGCGTCTTTGTCAATTAATGGTTGAAAGATGTACAACTGCACGACAGGCAATACAAATGGCTGATGAATTAACCAAAAAATATGGTTGGAATGATTATGGCGAATGTTTAACCATTGCCGATCCAAATGAAGTATGGCACTTCGAAATTGTAGGGCCAGGAAAAGGAAAAGTGGGTGCTGTTTGGGTTGCTCAACGTGTTCCTGATGATCATATTTCTATGAATGTTAATGCAAGCACTATCAAAGAAATAGACCTTTCTGATCCTGATTATTTTATGGCTTCTGAAAATATTTACGATGTAGCCAAAGAAAATGGCTGGTGGAACGAGGATGAAACTTTCCGTTTCTGTTATGCTTATGCTCCCGAAAGCAGAAATGCAATCGGCTCACGCAGAAGAGAATGGAGGATATTTGATTTATTGGCACCATCCTTAAATTTAGATCCAAATGCTCAGGATTATCCCTTTTCGGTAAAACCAGACCAAAAAGTTACTTTAGATGATTTGGTAATGGTATTTAAAGATTATTACGAAGGTACACCTTATGATATGACCAGAAATATCAAAGCTACCGACGAAAATGGCAAAACAATTATTTCACCACTTGCAAATCCTTTTATGCCTTACGACCAATTGGAAATTTCAAATGTAAGCGGTGGATGGTATAGTGTTGATGAAGAATCTGGTGATATTAGATTTTTAGGCGAACGTACCATTGCCCGTTGGTACACCATGTATGCAACCATTATTCAGTGCCGTAATTGGCTACCCGACGAAATTGGCGGTGTGGTTTGGTTAGCTCAGGATAATGTTGCCACTTCAATTTATGTTCCTGTTTATTGCAGTGTAACAGATTTGCCTGAATCATATAAAATACCCGGACGAGTAAATGGTTTTACAAGAGAATCAGCCTGGTGGGCATTTAACCGCATGGGAACACTAGCTGCTCAACGATGGGGCGATATGCGTAACGATGTTGATGCTGTTTGGAACCCAATGCAAACTGAATTGTTCGAAAATCAAACAAAAATTGAAGAAGAAGCCCTTAAACTTTATAAAGAAAAGAATCCGAAAAAAACCATCAATTATTTAAACAAATATTCAAACGACTGGGCAAATAAAGTCGTTGATGAAGCATGGAAACTGGGAGATTTTCTTTGGACAAAATATGATGAGAAATTTTAATAATTGAATTAGAATGTCATACTTCGTCAGGCTCAGTATGACGTTCTTCTTCCATAAATTTATAAAGATGACTAAAAACAAACGCGGCTTTGCCAGCGATAATAACTCCGGAGTGCATCCTGAAATAATGAAAGCCATAATTGAAGCCAATGAAGGGCATACAATTGCTTACGGAGATGATCATTATACTGCAAGTGCAAAAGAAAAATTATATGAGCATTTTGGGAGTGATATAGATATTTATTTTGTCTTTATTGGAACTGCAGCAAATGTATTGGGATTGAATGCAGCTACACGCTCATGGAACTCCGTTATTTGTGCCGAAACGGCCCATATTAATGAAGACGAATGCGGAGCACCGGAAAAATTCAATGGATTTAAGCTTCTAACCGTAGAAACAACTGATGGCAAACTTACAGTTGATGCTATTCAAAAACATATGAAAGGTTTTGATTTCGAGCATCATTCACAGCCAAAAGTTATATCCATTTCACAAACTACCGAGTTAGGAACTGTTTATACAACCGATGAAATTAAAATATTAGCTGATTATGCACATCAAAACAAAATGTATTTGCATATGGATGGTGCACGAATAGCTAACGCTGCTGTATCTTTAAATTCAGGATTCAAGGAGTTTACCAAAGATGCCGGAGTTGATATTTTATCTTTTGGAGGAACCAAAAACGGCATGATGTACGGCGAAGCTATAATTTTTCTAAATAAAACACTTGGAGAGGATTTTAAATATGTAAGAAAACAAGGAATGCAACTGGCATCAAAAATGCGTTTTATTGCTGCACAATTTGAAAGATACTTGAAGGATAATTTATGGTATGACACTGCTAAATATGCAAACGAGATGGCTCAATTATTGGCATCCAAAGTAAAAGAAATTCCTCAAATTAACATTACACAAAAAGTAGAAGCCAATGGTGTATTTGCAAGTATTCCGAAAGAAATAACTGAAGATTTAAAAAAGGAATATTTCTTTTACGATTGGGATGAAACGAATAATGAAGTACGCTGGATGTGTTCGTTTGATACCAAAGAAGAAGATATTTTAAGGTTTGTTGAGTTGATAAAAAGTAAATTAAGTCGTTAGTATGACTATTTCTTATTGAGGCGATGACTCTAAGTAAGATTTAAGTCTACATATATTGAGGCGATGACTTGGAGTCATCGCCTCAATACTAGAGCATATTTAGTAATAAATTCCAATTACCCACTCAAAAATAAACCACAAAAGAAAATATCAACAAAAATATTGCTTTTATTAACTAAATTTTCTAAATCGTATAAAAACTAATACTTTTGGCCTCATAAAATTATAATTAAAAAAATTATCCAATGAGTGGCTTTTTTGGCAGTATTTCAAAAACAGATTGTGTAGCAGATGTTTTTTACGGAACAGATTATCATTCACATTTAGGCACCAAACGAGCCGGTATGGCTTTTTATTCGCCCGAAAAAGACTTTCAGCGTTCAATTCATAGCCTTGAAGATGGGTATTTTAGAAATAAGTTCGAAAGTAATTTATCTAAATTTACAGGCAAATTAGGAATAGGAGTAATAAGCGATACCGAAGCACAACCCATTGTGGTTACCTCACATTTGGGAAAATTTGCAGTGGCATCTGTTAGTAAAATTGTGAATATCGATGAGTTGGAAAAAGAATATACGAAGAATCACCGTACTTTTACCGAAAACAGCCAGAGATTCATCAATCCTACCGAAATTGTATCGATGCTAATTGCCGACGGAGACGATTTTGTTTCCGGTATTCAAAATGTTTACGATAAAATTAAAGGTTCGTGTTCGATGCTTATTCTAACTGAGAATAGTATTATAGCAGCACGCGATAAATTGGGAAGAACACCCATCATTATTGGTAAAAAAGAAAGAGCCTATGCTGCCAGCTTTGAAACCTGTGCTTTCCCAAATTTAGGCTTTGAAACTGAAAAATTTATAGGCCCGGGCGAAATTGTTGAAATAACTGCTGATGGACACACACAACTTAAAAAGCCTGAAGAAAAAATGCAAATCTGTTCGTTTCTTTGGGTTTATTATGGTTATCCACCATCATTTTACGAAAATATTAATGTAGATGAAGTAAGATACAGATGTGGTGCCTCTTTAGCCAAAAGAGACAACTTAAAGATTGATTTTGTGGCTGGCATTCCTGATTCCGGAGTTGGACATGCTATGGGTTATAGCAACCAACAAAAAATACCGCTAAAACGGCCTTATTCAAAATATACACCTACCTGGCCTCGCAGTTTTATGCCGCAAAGTCAGAATACTCGGGAACTGGTTGCCAAAATGAAATTGATTCCAAACAAAGCATTAACCAAAGGTAAAAAAGGTGTTTTTTTAGATGATTCAATTGTCCGTGGGACACAGCTTAAAGACAATGTAAAGGATTTATATGAAGCAGGAATAGATGAAGCTCATGTTCGCATTGCTTGCCCTCCATTAACTTTTCCATGCGAATTTTTAAATTTTAGCCGTTCTCGCTCTAATATGGATTTAGCTACCCACAAGGCAGTAAAACAAATAGAGGGCAAAGAAAATGTTGATATGAGGGAATATTCAGATACTAAAAATGGTAAATATGAACTGATGGTGGAGCAGATCAGAAAAAATATGGGCGTAACTTCCTTAAAATTCCAAAAGCTGGATGATTTGGTGGAGAATATTGGCTTGCCTAAAGAAAAGCTTTGTACCCATTGCTGGGATGGTAGTAGCTATTTTTAACTAAAAAATATTTTGATAGATAAAGTAAAGTAAGCCGATTCATTAGATAAATACTTCTTCTTATTTTAGCTTTAACTATTATATTATTGCTGATCTAACGCTCATTTTATTGTTCACTGAGCTGCTAGTGTCGTGTCAATGCTATTGTGTCGGTTAAGTCGCAATAATTTTTTCTCAGATCAAAAAAGAAATTCTGCACATAGCCGAAGCTACGTAAAGAATTTATTTTGCCGAGCTGAGGAAAAAGAACAAGACTTGGGCTGACTAAAATAGCGTTGACATGACACTAGCTATTTCTTAAAAAAATTACAAGTTGGCAGATTAGCTTATCTGACTGCATACTTCTGCTAGCGGCCATAATAGGCGAGTTCAATTTACTGAATCAGCGATCTATTCTTTACAGCTTATTTTCTCCTTCGCTTCTTTGATTTTATATTCTTTTTTGCCATTGATTTTCCAAAGAGGTTTTCGATTAAATCCTGCCGGTTCGATCTTTGTAATTCCGATATTATCTCGTTCCTGAATTCATTTTTGTACCAGAAAAAGAATTTGCGTTGCGAAAGTTTTTCTTCCTTTTTGCGGGCAACAGGAACTTTTTCCATGGTATAGGGATTAATTCCGGAATAATACATGGCTGTTGCTAATGTCATTGGCGTGGGAGTAAAGTCCTGAATCTGTTCTAATTTAAAATCTAACATTTTTGTTTCAACGGCCAGTTCGGCCATATGAATATTGGTGCATCCCGGGTGACTGGAAATAAAATAAGGAATCAATTGTTGGTTTAAACCATATTTTTGATTCACTCTGTCAAATACTTTTTTAAACGCATAAAACATCGAAAAATCAGGTTTCCTCATAGTATTTAAAACAGCTGAGGAGGTATGCTCAGGTGCTACTTTTAACCTGCCCGAAATATGATTTTGTATTAACTTTTCAGCGTACTCGTTATAATCCGGCTCGTTTAATTTATTCATGAATAAATCGTAACGGATACCACTTCCAACAAATGCTTTCTTTACTTTTGGGTGTTTATGTGCTTTTTTGTATATCTCAGTTAATGATTTTGGGTTTGTATTTAAATTTTTACAAATATTAGGATGCAGGCAGGAAGCGCGTTTACATTTTTTGCACTGCTCCAAATCAACTCCCTGCATTTTATACATATTGGCTGAAGGACCTCCTAAATCAGAAATATAACCTTTAAAATCAGGCATGTGTGTTACATCATCAATTTCTTTGCTTATTGATTTTTCCGACCGGCTGCTAATAAATTTACCCTGATGAGCAGAAATGGTACAAAATGAGCAAGCGCCAAAACAACCACGGTGTAAAGTTATGGAATGGCGAATCATTTCGTAAGCAGGAATAGGCTCTTTTTTTGCATATTTAGGATGGGGTAGCCGGGTAAAAGGTAAATCGTAAATAGCATCCATTTCCTTTTCCGATAAAATATCGAAAGGTGGATTTACGATGATATAATGGTTATCTAATTTTTGAATTAATCGCTTATTGCTCTGATATGCATTGGATTCCTGCTCAATTACTTTAAAATTACTGACATATTTTATTTTATCAGCAGAACATTCTTCATGAGTATATAATTGAAAATCTTCCCATTCGCTATTTTTTGCAGTATCAATTTCATCAGAAATATATGCAGTTTGTTTAATATTTTTGATCGAAGAAAAAGGAACGCCTTTTACTAGCAAATGAACCAGCTCACTTAAGGGTTTTTCACCCATTCCGTAAATGAGAAGGTCGGCTTTACTGTCGTGTAAAATACCAGGTTTAAGTTTATCCGACCAGAAATCGTAATGAGTTAAACGACGCAGGGATGCTTCAACACCTCCAAGCACAACCGGAGTTTCCGGGAAAAGCTTTTTTAAAATATTTGAATAAACAATGGTGGCATAATCAGGCCTGAATCCTGCTTTACCACCGGGCGTATAAGCGTCGTTTGATCTGAGCCGCTTGTTCGCTGTATAATGATTGACCATGGAATCCATACATCCGGCTGTTATTGCAAAAAACAAGCGTGGAATACCTAATTTTTTAAAATCACGCAAATCGTCTTGCCAGTTGGGTTGTGGAACAATGGCAACCTTTAAACCCAAAGATTCTAATAAACGCCCAATTACAGCAGGTCCAAACGATGGATGATCGATATAAGCATCTCCACTAAAAAGAATAACATCCAGCTGTTCCCAGCTTCGTGCTTTTACTTCTTTTTTGGTTGTAGGTAACCAGTCATTAAGTTTATATGGAGTTTTATTTTCTAGCATGGATTGTTTTAACAAAGGTAAAACAAAATGGTTGATTTCTATTAATTGTAAAAACTTAAACTACTTGAGAATTACCTTAAATTCATTACATTTTAAATTTATTCGTAAGTGAGTTTAAGGAATTAAAATTGAACTATCGCCATAACTTAAAAACCGGAAATCATTCTTTAAAGCATACTCATAAACTCTTTTCCAGTCATTACCAATAAATGCAGCAATAAGCAATAATAAGGTGCTTTTGGGTTGGTGAAAATTGGTTATCAAAACATCTGTCATTTTAAATATATAACCGGGAACAATCATAATTTGAGTAGCCGCATGTAAAGTTTCCAAATGATTTTTTTGCATGTAATTTAATAAAGCTTCAATCGATTGTTGTTTTGTAATATCTCTTGGTAATTCGTAAACCTCCCATTGATGCAGTTTTAAATTTAAAGTACCGTTTTTGACTAATTTAACACCCAGCCAGTAAATGCTTTCAAGTGTTCGTGCTGAAGTAGTTCCAACCACTGTAATATGTTTAGTATTTAATAAATTAATTAGGGTTGATTTATTGATCATAAAATGTTCGGTATGCATTTCATGATGATTGATTGTTTCTGTTTTTACCGGTGTAAAAGTACCGGCTCCCACATGAAGTGTAATTTCTTCAATATTTACTTTTTTGGTTTTTAGTTGATCAAAAACATAGTCTGTAAAATGTAATCCGGCAGTAGGAGCAGCAACCGAACCTTTTAATTTGGAATAAACCGTTTGATACCGGTCTTTATCAATATTCTCCGAATCGCGATTTAGATATGGTGGAATAGGAGTTTTTCCAATATGGTCAATGATTTCACTGAATGAAATCTCAGGATTATTCCATGAAAATTCAATATCCCTTGTATTGCCAATGTTATTTAATTTTTTGGCAATTAATTCAACTTCTGTACTATTAACAACTACTTTTTGCTTTAAAATATCATTCTTCCATTTTTTGGCATTACCAACAATACATTTCCAGGTTACTCTTTGGGTTTGTTGAAAAGCAAATACATAGTCGGAAGGTTCAACCGGCTCTAAACAAAAAATCTCTATCTTAGCGCCTGTATTTTTATAAAAATTTAACCGGGCCTGAATTACTTTGGTATTGTTAAAAACCATTGTATCTTTTTCAGAAATATACCGGTCAAGATTTAAAAAAGTATTGTGTTCAATATTTCCCTTATTATAAACCAGTAGTTTGGATAAATCTCTTTGCTCAAGCGGATATTTTGCAATTCTTGAGTCAGGCAGTTCATAGGTATACTGGTCAATTCTTGTATTTTCTATTTTTATATCCATTGCTTTTCTTTTTCAATGCGCAAAATTAACTAATTTTGTAACCAAAAATAAAGCTGGTACAATTTATTCAGTAGTTCAAAAAAATAAACCAGGTACTTAATAAAAAATTACATAAAAATGAATTTCAGAAAAGGAGATAAGGTAAAGTTTTTAAATGATGTGGGAGAAGGAGTAATTGTCCGTTTTCAGGATAAAAATATTGCTATTATCCTTAACAGCGATGGTTTTGAGGTGCCTGTATTAATGAGCGAATTATTAAAAATTGAAAACGAATATATTTTTGATGACAATCAAGGTTCAGAAATAAATGAAGAACTCCATTCTTCTCAAACACCTGAAATAAAAGACGATAGTGATGATATTGACGAAGACGGGTTAAATACCGATCGCAATGCCAATGTATTTTTTTCCTTAGTGCCCAAAAATCAGGATGATATTCTAAACTCAGATTTGGAAATTTATTTAATTAATGATAGTAATTTCAGGATTTTATATTCAATTTCTCGTGCTGAAGGTGAATTTCAAAGCCTGATGGCTTACGGAAACCTTGAAGATAACACAAAAATACAACTAGCTGATATTAAGCGTGATGAACTAAATAATTATGAAGAAATCAGCTTTCAAATTATATTTTTCAGAAAAGGGAATTACTATTTGCTTAATCCGATAAATAAATCATGGAACTTTAAGCCTTCAAGGTTTTACAAGGAAAAAAGTTTTACCGAAAATGACTTTTTTCACGAAAAGGCTTTTATTTATGAAATTACTAAAGAGGAAATAAATATTGCCGATCATATTTCCGACGATGACATTGAAAAAGCAAAGAAAGAGAAAGAACGAAAAGAGCCAAAAAAAGTTTATCAAAGTAGTAAAAAAGGCAAAGATGAAGAAATTGAAGAAGTTGATCTTCACATTCAGGAGCTAACAGATGATTATTCAAATCTTTCCAATGCCGAAATTTTAGAAATACAAATGAGCCGGTTCACTACAGCTCTTGAAGGAGCTATTTTATCCGGAACACGTAGAATTGTTTTTATTCATGGCGTAGGAAACGGAAGATTAAAACACGAAATTCTGAAAACATTAGACCGCAAATACCCAAAATTACGCTACCAGGATGCTTCTTTTAAAGAATATGGGTATGGGGCTACTTTAGTCATGATAAAGTAAATGAGATTGAATGGATTTCAACCGTAAAATTCATTAAATTTGCAAATCAGCAGGCCGTTTCATCGTTCTGACTGTTAAAGTCAGGAAGGAAAGTCCGGGCAACACAGAGCACCAAACTCTCGAAAGAGAGATACCCGTGAGGGTATAGTAACAGGGAAGAAAATAACCGTCCTGACGTTTACCGTCGGGGCAAGGGTGAGAAGGTGGGGTAAGAGCCCACCAGGCCGGGAAGCAATTTCCGGTGCTGCCTGTCTTTTGGGTTGCAAGGCCACGTATACCGGCAATTAAGGGCTGCTCGTCCGATGCCGGGGGGTAGGCCGCTCAGATAAATGATGAAAATCCTCTTTAGTCTTTTGGCTGTTGAGGAAACAGAACCTGGCTTACAGGCCTGCTGTTTTTATTTTTATAAGATTCTGCAATCACTATTCCATATTATTTATAAAGTATATCTAATTTTATTAAAACTCAATAAATCAATATTTTTTTGGTATTCTAACATATT
>CAZSIC010000005.1:0-61237 GCA_964606845.1 uncultured Bacteroidales bacterium | reverse complement strand
CCCATAAAGAAAAAATATGGGAACAAAATTTCGTGGGCAGATTTGATGATACTTGCAGGAAATATGGCTTATGAATCAATGGGATTTAAAACTTTTGGATTTGCAGGTGACCGCGAAGATATTTGGCACCCCGAAAAAGATATTTACTGGGGTGCTGAGAAGGAATGGTTAGGAAAAGACAGATATTCCGATCAATTAGATGAAGAAACACTTGAAAATCCATTAGCTGCTGTACAAATGGGACTGATTTACGTTAACCCTGAAGGTGTTGATGGAAACCCCGACCCATTAAGATCAGCTAATGCCGTGCGGGTAACATTCAAACGTATGGCCATGAATGACGAGGAAACCGTTGCATTAACCGCTGGTGGCCACACTGTTGGCAAGTGCCACGGAAATGGTGATGCATCTATCCTGGGCCCAGATCCTGAAGAAACAGAACCTGAAGAGCAAGGCTTGGGTTGGAAAAACCCTAAAGGAAAGGGCCATTCTGAAGATACTGTTTCCAGCGGACTGGAAGGAGCATGGTCAAGTAAGCCCGACAGATGGAATCATACCTATTTCCATCTATTGCTTAATCACGAATGGGAATCCAAAAAAAGTCCTGCAGGGGCATGGCAATGGGAACCCGTTAACATGAAAGAGGAAGATAAACCATTTGATGCCCATATCTCTGGTGAACGCCGCAACCCTATCATGACAGATGCCGATATGGCACTGAAGATGGATCCGGAATACCGAAAAATATCAGAGCGTTTTTATAAAGACCCTGAATATTTTGCCAAGGTATTTGCCAGAGCATGGTTTAAACTTACACATCGTGATTTAGGCCCAAAAAGTCGTTATCTTGGCAATGATGTTCCAAAAGAAGATTTGATTTGGCAAGACCCAATTCCGACTGTTAATTATACCCTATCGGAATCTGAAATTGAGGATATAAAAGCTAAACTTCTGAACTGCGGTTTAACACGAACAGAACTTATCAATACTGCCTGGGACAGTGCAAGAACTTTCAGATATTCCGATTACAGAGGTGGTGCAAATGGAGCAAGAATACGCCTTGCCCCTCAAAAGGACTGGGAAGGCAATGAGCCTAAACGTCGTGAAAAAGTGCTTTCGAAACTTACAGAAATTCAGTCAGGGCTAAATAAAAAAGTTAGCATTGCTGATTTAATTGTATTGGCCGGAAGTGCAGCCATTGAAAAAGCGGCTCAAGAAGCAGGAGTAAATATCAAAGTCCCATTCATGCCAGGCAGAGGTGATGCAACAGAAGAAATGACCGATGCAGAATCTTTTGAAGTTTTGGAACCTTTACATGACGGCTACAGAAACTGGCAGAAAAAAGAATATGCCGTAAAGCCTGAAGAAATGCTTCTCGACAGAACACAGTTAATGGGGTTAACTGCACCCGAAATGACTGTTTTGATTGGAGGAATGCGCGCTTTAGGGACAAATCATGGAGGAACCAAACATGGCGTTTTTACCGACAGAGTAGGAGTATTAAGTAATGATTTTTTTGTAAATCTTACAAACATGGACTACACATGGCAGCCTGTTTCCGATAATCTTTACAATATTGTAGAAAGGAAAACCGGAAAAATTAAATGGACAGCAACTAGAGTTGATTTAGTTCTTGGCTCTAATTCAATATTGCGAGCTTATGCAGAAGTTTATGCACAAGACGACAATAAAGAAAAATTTGTAAATGACTTTGTTAAAGCTTGGGTAAAAGTGATGAATTCAGACCGTTTTGATTTAGAGAAATAACCCACTACTAAAATCATGTATAAGTAAATGCGGGGTTTGTAGCGTTTTCAATCGCTCGGCCCCGCATTTATTATTACGTAACTTCATAAACTGGTTCCTAACTTTATAATATTATGTTTTTGCTTTAGCTATTCTATTTATCATTCCGTTAAAAATTAGTCCATGAAACGGAAAAACCGAATACCAGTAAAATCTACCCAGTAAGCCCAAAGGCCGGAAAGTAGCAGTTTGTGTAAGAATGTTATTATTATCAATTTTAAATTCAAGCCATGCTTCACCCGGCAGTTTCATTTCGGCATACAAGAGCAGCCTTTTCTCATCTTTATCTGCAATAAGCACACGCCAAAAATCAAGTGCATCCCCTGTATTTAATTCAGTATCACTTTTTCTTCCTCTGCGCATTCCAACACCACCTGCAATCTGATCTAAAAATCCTCTGATTTCCCATAGCCAGTTTCCATAATACCAGCCCGTTTTGCCACCAATAGACCATATTCTTTCTAGCGTACTATCACTGTTTTCGAGTTTTCGAGTACGAGTGTCTTTAAAGCATCCATTTACAGGGACTTCAACAAACTTAGAAAGACCTTTATTAAATATATCACTTGTTTGTGCATCCTTCCAGCTCGACAATACCTGGTTTTGTTCTATTTTATCAAAAGCCAGCTTTATAGCAGTTTCATAATCAATGAGCTTCACACCAAGCATTGAATCTAAATTATTGGGTTTGCATATCACCTCTATTTTCATGCTGTTAACTAAATTTTTTGCCAGTGCAAAGGAAGTGGATGTAATAAAATATAACCAATAAGAAGAAATTTTTGGTGTCATTACCGGGACTATAACGATGCGCCTTTTTAATCCTCGTACTTTTGCAAAACGCAAAAGCATTTCCTTATAGCTTAAAATATCAGGACCGCCAATATCGTAAGTGTTATTATAGGTTTGGGTTTTACCAATTACTCCAACCAAAAAATCTATCACATTAAGAATAGCAATAGGTTGAGCTCTTGTTTTTAACCAGCGCGGTGCAATCATAAAAGGTAATTTTTCTACCAAATCGCGAATAATTTCAAACGAAGCACTTCCAGAACCTACTATTATAGCTGCTTTTAAAGTGGTAAGAGCAAAATTAGCGTTCGACAAAATGGATTCTACATTCCTTCGCGATGATAAATGTTTTGATAGTGTGTCGGCGTTACTTATTCCGCTAAGATAAATAACTTGTTTAGCTTTTGTCTGTTCAATACGGTTTTTAAAATTTGTGGCACATATTTCTTCCATGCTTTCAAAGTCGCCGCTTTGTGTTGACATGGAATGAATGAGGTAGTAAGATAAATCAATATCATTGGGAATACGCTGTAAACTTTCCTTATCCAAAAAGTCTACCTCGATAACTGATATATTCGAAGTAGAATATTTTTTTATGTTAAATCTACTACTGTCTCTTACACAACAAACAACCTCATGCCCATTATCTAATAAAACGGGCAATAATCTTTTTGCAATATATCCGGTTGCACCAGTAAGTAATATTTTCATAAAGCGAGTGATTTTAAAAATTGTGTAGCGTTATTCAAATGGCTCTTTTGTTTCTCTTCAGACATTTTATCAAACATTTTTACCAGCATTCCAAGTCTCGGATTTTGCATAAAGAAGTTTCTATGAGTATGCATGAACCTCCAGAATAATCCATCCCAAACCGCCTGCCACTCCCCTTTTTTATAGTCGCTCATTTTCATTAAATAATTGCTTCCGCTAATGTAAGGTTTTGTTGCCATTAAACCACCATCGGCAAACTGGCTCATGCCGTAAACATTGGGAACCATTACCCAATCATAAGCATCAATAAAGAGTTCCATAAACCAGCGGTATACCTCGTCGGGGTCAAATTCGCATAGTAACATAAAGTTTCCCAATACCATT
The DNA here is from genome assembly GCA_964606845.1 of uncultured Bacteroidales bacterium. Taxonomy (GTDB): domain Bacteria; phylum Bacteroidota; class Bacteroidia; order Bacteroidales; family UBA12077; genus UBA12077. The sequence continues at coordinate 57,544 of CAZSIC010000005.1, read as the reverse complement.
AACCGCTCAATATGATGGCAGTAGCCTGTTTCTAAAACTTTTTTGATGGTGCCATCTATTGGCTCTATTCCGGTAGTTCCATTCCAAAATGAAGCCGGAATTTTTCGCGTAAAGCCCCAGTAATTTTTGGTCCGTTGTTCATTGCCTTTTAGTTCATAAACCGCTCGTATAAATTCCCTCCAGCCTATAATTTGCCTGATAAAACCTTCCAAAGAATTTAATGGAATTTCATGATTACCGGCATACTGCAACGTTTCTTCAATAACATACTGAGGTGTAATTAATCCTACATTGAGCATAGGGCTTAAAACACTGTGGTTTAAAATGCTTTCATTCAAAACAATGGCATCTTCATAGGCTCCAAATTCCCGGAATCGTGTTTTGAAAAAATTCTGCAACCAGCTTTTACTTTCGGTAAATGTTGTTGGATAAATAAAGTCAGGATTCAGTTGACCGTAATTTTCTGGAAAATATTTATTTGTGTAAGTTACTGCCTCAGTGTAATAATCATTCGGTTTTACAAAATCAACTTCAGGGGGTCTTTTTCCTTTGGGATATTTCTTTCGATTCTCGTCGTCATAAGACCATTTGCCACCCATCGGTTTCTGATTGTTCTCTAATAATATATTTCTGTTTTTTCGCTGGTGCTTATAGAAATCGGTTTGAAACATACGTTTCTTATCCGCGAAATAGGTTTCTATCTCATCAAATGAATTTAAAAATAACGGAGAACGGTTTTTATTCGCTTCTACATCATGAGTCTTACAAGCTTTACTAATTCTGCTTTCCAGCCAGTTGTCTGTAGTGTCAAAATATTCAAAAGCATTAACACCATTAGATTTCAAATGCGGAATCAATTTTCTTATATCTGCTAAGGAGTTATATGAATCAATATAAACAACTTTAATGTTTTTTAATTTTAGATGGTTTTCATAAAACTTCATACTTGCCCTGTGAAAAGCAATTTTCTGTTTATGAAAAGTATACTGTTTAAAAAATAACCACTCTTCAACCAAATAAATGACATCACATTTTTCTGCAAGTAAATTTTGCTCAAACAATTGATGTGGAAATAAAATTACTATACGCATATTTTGTGTCTATTTTCATTTCATTAAAATGCGACCTTCATTTATCGCTTACTTATTTTATTCATCGAAATTATTTTCTGGCGACCAGACTTAAACCGATTAATATCTGGGTTTCTCTTTTGAGCGTGTTTATGGCTTACGCCACTGTTCACTCGCTTTCTCCATAAAATAAAACTGTTGCGTTTGAGTTCCTTTCGCATCAATTTTATCACGTCAGCTTCTGAAAACCCAAACTGTATTTCAATGGCTTCAAAAGGAGTGCGGTCTTCCCATGCCATTTCAATGATTCGGTCGATATCTTTTTGTTCCATAAAAAAAGTAATTATACCTTTAGGGTAGACATGCCGCCATCCACATGCATAATCTGCCCCGTAATCCAACTTGCTTTAGTGGAAAGTAAAAATTCTACCATATTAACAATATCATCGGCTGTTCCAATTCTTTTCAATGGATGGCGCTTTGCGTTTGCTTCTTTTTTCTGTTCGCTGTTTAATAAAGGAGTTGCTAAAGGAGTATCCGTAAGCGAAGGCGCAATGCAATTCACTCTTATTTTTGGTGCATACTCAGCAGCCAATGCTTTTGTTAATCCTTCAATAGCCCCCTTGGATGCTGATACCTGTGTATGAAAAGGCAATCCGGTTTGCACGGCAACCGTAGAAAATAATATAATCGCAGCATTTTCGCTCTTTTTTAATTTAGATGCAGCGGCTTGAATTGTTTTGATCGCTCCAACAACCTGTAAGTTATAGTCGTTTGTAAACTCAACAGGTTTCATTCTTTCAAATGGACGAAGGTTAATGCTCCCCGGACAGTATACAATTCCGTTTAATGTTTCCGGTAAAAAATCAAGTGAAAAATCATCATCCAAAACATTTAAAGGAAAATAGTTGATTAAAGAATGTTCAGGATGAATTTCATGTTTATTAAACGTTCCAAAAACCTGATGGCCAGCATCTGACAGTTGTTTAGTAAGTGCTTTACCGATTCCTGAAGAAGCACCGATTATTAAGTAGTTTGCCATTTTGTATCTTTTTCAATTATTTAATATAATTAACTAATAATAAGTTTTATGTAAGTTTTAAACATCCTAAAATAAATTTTGTTTAAGAAAATTGATTTAAAAATTTAACGATAATCTTTAATCCAAAAAAATGTTCTTGCATTTAAAAAATTAATTAAATAAAGCTCAAAAAAAATGGCTGGTTCCAAAGGCCATAAACAGCCGTTAATTTTCAGTTAACCCATTAAGTTATTAAATTTAGTGATACAGCAGCAATAAAAAGGCATAGTAAAAAAAGAAATAATGAAGGCATACGCTTGTACCATGGGTTATTCACTTTGAAGTGAAAATACTGCGCACTTAACATCAGAAAAGCCATCAAAAGAGCAGGAATAAGCGTTAGCGTAGGATACCAGATACCTGCTACAAGCAATGTTGCCAATGCTATTTTAGCAGTCCCAACCATCGTGCGGGTCAAATCACTCAAGCCATATTGCTTAAATTCTTTAACGATATTATCGAAACGAAATACCCACACAATAACAATAGAAATAGCAACAATAAGTTGCGCAATCACAGATAAATTTTCCATCTTTTTTATTTTCTTACTTATTTAAACTTTTATTCTGAATGTTTTCTGGTCTTAGTTTTTTATTTTCAGTTCTTGTTATATGAATATTTTCATGCACTAAAAATCCTGGTTTAACTGGCTAATGGTATTTAATAACGCTTAATTTAAATACAGGATAAAACAGCTTTGCCATAAATTGCTCTTACTTCATTTTGTCTAACATTTTTTGTGCATCTCTTTGGAAATAAACATTCCATGGATAGGTATTGCCTGCTTTTTTAGGATCCTGTGAAACAACCCATTCCAAATCGGATTTAGAAGCCTCACTATTTCCTGTTAATTGATAAAGATATTTAGCTCTTCCCCAACGGTTTACTAAATAGTCCGGACCAACCTCTACAGCTTTATTAAATTCATCACGGGCACGCTGCTTACTTCCTCCAAATTTCTCTGGTATTGCTATGTAATACAATGCACGGGAAAAATAATTGCCGCCTCCGGTCCAGTTTGGGTCCAATTCATCCATACGATCAATCATAATATTATTTTGTATTACAATTTTTGTGTTTATCATTCTTCTTATCGGTCTCATACATTCCTTAAAATAATAAAACCGGGCAGTATACCAATATCCCATTGCATCTATTTCGCTAAGGCTTAATCTATTACATGCATCGGTAATTTCTGTGCCTTTTTCAATTTCAGCAGCAAAGGCTTTGTTCGTGCACATGGCTTTCTCACAATATTTGATTGCCTCACGGTAATAAAACCTTTTATCTTTAGTTTTCTCTGCGTAAGCTGCTCCCATTAATATATTGTAATTCCCTATTTTCCATAAAGCTTGATAATTATAAGGATCTGTATTTTCAATCTTTTTAAAAGCATCAATAAGTTTTAAAACTTCATCAGCTGAAGAAGCTGATTTCTCTATTTCTTGCGCTTGGCTAAATAATGTTTCAATATTTTCAGAATATAACTTTTCTTTATATTTATTACATCCTGATTTAAAACTTACACAAGATTCAATCATTAAAAGGATGAATAAAAATCCTGCATATTTTAGTTGTTTATTAAATTTTCTCATCATTCCCAATTATTAATTCATTTAAAAAATTATATCGTATCCAATACTATCTTTTCTTTTAATATATTGATTCTCGTTATTCAAATCAATTTCATTACCATGCATCATGTTAAAATAAAATTCACGGATATTTTTACTTTTATCGGCTACTTCACCAATAAAAAAAGTATGGGTTGTACCTGTTGGAAATCTAAAACCTACTGCTTTGGTAAACTGCACATAATTTGCATTTTCGGCAATTGGAGTTTCAGTTTTTTCGCCAAGCATTTTACCGTCTTTGGTAAATATTCGACTTCCCTTTAGGTTAAAATCCTGTCTGTTACTTGTAATGTATATCCTTTTCTGGAAATTCATCTTTTCTACCCATTCTTTGTGCATTTCCTGATTAACAGCTGCTGAATTTAAAATTACATGGTCAAAAATTAACCCAAATTTGTTATCCTCTTTGTTTTCTTTAAATAGGTGTTCCAGATAAAAATTTCCCAAACTATGAACAAACATGGATAAATTGATATCATCTTTGAAAACGGGATTATCCCGCTTTAAAGAATCTATACAAGAGATAAGGTCTGTAAAATGACCCATTGACTTTTTTACATTTTCTTTTGAATTTTTAAAATTTTTTAATCCATTAATTGATGGATATTTACTGGGCCAACTAAAAACAATTACATGAACACGATGTAAACTTTGTATATCAAAACCACGCATCACCGATTGGTCGTAGGTTTTGCTATCACCATGAACAAAAAGAAGCCAATCAGACTTTATGGAAGTAATTTGCTTTATAAATTCGTTATAATTCAATAATTTGCTTACGATAGAATCAGGCTCATGGAATATAACTTTTAAAAAATCCAACTGACTGTTTGATTTTACAGTATTGTTAAAATAAACGTTTTCACCGGATCTCTCCTGTACTCTATTTGTGACAACATAAATTGAATCCCCTGTTTTCATTTCTGACAGGTACACAGATTCAACCTTTTGAGCATTGATAGATACAAAAGATATGCCTAAAGTAAGTATGAGTAGAAAAATTCTTATTAAAATTTTATAAAGATTAATGCAGTTCATCTAAAATGGGGCTATTTAATATACTAAAAATAAGAAATATTAAGTATAAATCCAAAAAAGCACCAGTAATAAATAATTCCATGGTTGATAAATATTAATCAACACAAGTCTTTTAGTTTTGGTTTAAATTATTGATGTCTGAACTGAATGCAAGGCAATTCTAAAAACTATTGAAACGCACACATTTAATAAACAGATAACAGTCAAACACTATTAATAAATTTCTAATTTACCATAATAAAGCACAAAATAATTAAATATAAAATGAATGGAAACCCATTGGCTAATCTTTCTGAACAAAATCCATCATAAAGTGTTGTATGTTTAAGAACAACAAGTAAAACAAAAATTATTTTATAAATCAAAATAAACAGTTCGTATGAAAAAAATTATCTTAATGCTATTAACAGCCGGTTTATTGATGTCTTGTAATCAACAAAAGCCGGAGGAAAACACTGATGCTTCTGATCAAAAAGATCAAAATACTTTTGAAATAGGAAATCCTGATGATGTTCAGGTGGATGAAGGCGGAGTTTTTAAAATGAAAGGCCTTCCATATGCCTATGATGCTCTGGAACCTAATATTGATGCCCAAACAATGGAAATTCATTATTCCAGACACCACCTTGGTTATGCAAACAAATTAAACAAAGCGGTTGAAGGTACCGAAATGGCCAATATGACCATCGAAGAGGTACTAAAAAAACTTGATCCTGAAAATAAGGCTGTTAGAAACAACGCCGGAGGTTATTATAATCATAATCTTTTTTGGGAAATATTAGGTCCAAATAAAGGAGAAAAACCTCAAGGCGAACTGGCCAATGCCATTAATAAAGATTTTGGCAGCTTTGATGAGTTTAAAAAGCAGCTCACCCAAACTGCATTAACCCAATTTGGTTCCGGTTGGGGCTGGCTGGTAACAGATAAAGAAGGGAAGTTAAGCTTGATAAGTACTCCTAATCAAGACAATCCGCTGATGACTAAACTGGGTTACAGCGGGACTCCTATTTTAGGTATTGATGTTTGGGAGCATGCCTATTACCTGAACTATCAAAATAAAAGAAAAGATTACATCGAGGCCGTTTTTAATGTTATAAACTGGGAAAAAGTTGCAGAGAATTACAATCATGCAACATCCAATGAATAAACGAATATATCATTCAAAATTCTGACCATCGTTTCAGGATTATTTCAATAAAAAGTTAGGATAAGTGCTGCCTGAATTAAAATGGCAGCTCTTATACTATTTTAATATTTACTCATATCTCAACGAATCTACCGGATTTTTCCGGGCAGTGGTTATGGTATGATAAAAAATGGTAGACAAAGCAATAACTAATGAAATAATTATAGCTACGGCAAAAATCCACCATGAAAGTGTTGTTTTATAAGCAAATGAGTTTAACCATTTATTCATAGCAAAATAAGCCAACGGTGCTGCAATAATATTGGCAATAAGCACCCACTGAGTGAGCTCTTTCGATAATAACAAAGTGATTGATCTTGTTGATGATCCGAGCGCTTTTCTAATTCCTATTTCTTTGGTTCGTTTTAGCGACATAAATGATGCCAGTGCAAATAGTCCTAAGCAAGCAAGGAAGATCGAAATAATGGCAAAAATCATAAAAACTTTTCCGAACTGAATTTCAGAACGGTAAATTCGTTCGAAAGAGTCATTCAAAAAAACCAAATCCAGGGGATATTCAGGTGCAATTTCAGACCATACATTTTCAATATGTTGAATAGTTTCTTTATAATTTGTTGCATTTATTTTTATGTACATCAGATAAGCATACTTAGGTTCTATTTGAAAAACAGTAGGGCCTGGTTTACTTTGCAAATCGGTAACCTGAATATTTTCAACCACTCCAATAATGTCTCCCTGATTTATTTTTTTGGTTAAAGCTGTATCAACAGATCCATACCAATTGGCCATCTCTCGGTTCACAATGTAGGGAGCCGTTTCTCTTAACAAATCATTTTCGGTAAAATCTCTTCCTTTAATAAAATCAATATTGAAAAACTTGAAAAAATCCTCATCAACACCAAAATAGTAACCATCAATTTGGCGGTCGGGCCCATCTGTAATGGTAGTCCATGAACCGGCTTTTGTGATAAAACTATTTGTTCTTGTTATACCTGATACATTCCTATTTTGCAATACTTTCCCTTTAAAAACATCAAAATGCTTTTTTATTGTAGCGTTTAATGGAGCGTATACAATCTGTTCAGTATCAAAACCTGGATCGAAATTATTGATAAAAGTTAATTGTTTCTTTACCACAATGGTACCGATAATTAAAAATACCGAGATCGTAAATTGTAAAATGGTAAGTACTTTTCTAAAAATAGCACCCGATTTACCTTTTGTAATTTCACCTTTAACCACATCGGTAAGTTTAAAATTACTTAAATAAATTGATGGATAAAGTCCTGCAAACATACCTAGTATTAAGGGCAAAAATAGAAATACACTCAGAACTAATGGCAGTGAATAAGGTATTTGTATCTCAAGAAAAGTTAAATCACGAAATTAAGGGATTGTAAGTTCTGTAATTAAAACCGACAAAGCAACAGCCAAAAAAGCAATAACTACGCCCTCGAATAAAATTAAATTAATTATATCATTACGTGAAGCACCGGCAACTTTTTTTATACCCAAAGCTTTAAATCTGCTCGATGCCAGTGCTGTAGAAATATTAATGTAGTTGATACAAGCAATAATCAAAACAAAAATGGCTACAATTCCAAAAATGATAACATGTTTTTTGTTCCCATGGGTATGTTGATCCATTTCTGCATGAAAATATATTTCTGAGTACGGACGAAACACCTGATCTGCTTTATAATCCTGATTTCTGCCTTGAGAATTCAAATATCTTTCGGTTAAAGCCTGATCGAATTTCTTTTTAACCTGACTAATCTCTGAACCCTCTTCAAAAAGAAAAAAAGTTTCGTACATCCAACGATACCAGTTGGAAAAAAAGTCGGGATCATTATTTAGAGTTTTATAATAATTAATCGGTACAATTGCTCCAAATTTTAATGATGAATTCTCGGGTACATCTTGTATTATCCCTTTTACAGTAAGTTTACTTTCAGAATCATAGGTAATTAATTTATTGATTGGATTAGTGTCACCAAATAATTTATTAGCCAGGGTTTCAGTTAATATAATAGAAGCAGGGTTAGCATAAATATCATCAAGATTACCATGAATCAAAGGGTAATTAAACATTTTCAGGAAATCCTTATCAGCCATAACAATTTCTGTATAAATACCTTTATCAATTATATCAGAATTTTCCTGCTGGTAATGAACTAAACCATTTAAAAAGCTTATCCTGGCAGCATATTTTATTTCCGGAATTTTCTCATTATAAAAATCAAGATATGTACCCGGAGTTATTCCACCAAATCCATTTTCCAAACGGTAAATTTTTTCTGCCTTCTCATGAAATTTATCTACACTATTTTGATAATAGATGTATAAACTAATTAACATAAATACAGTTAATCCAATAGCCAATCCAAAAATATTAATAAAAGATTGTAATGGATATTTTCTGAATTGCTTAAACGACCATTTAATATTGTATAGTATTTTCATCTTTTAAAATTTTTGTTGATTTACTATACACTGACTATAATAATGCCAAAACTACAAAACTCTAAAAATCAATGCAATAAAAATAAAACAAAAATACAATTGTGCAAATTATGCTCAATTTAGTGTAAATTTTTTTCACAATATTAATTTTTAGCTTTACTTTGCAATATGGAAAAAAAATACGATAATGTTTTAATTATTGACGATAATGAAGATATTCTTGTTGCATTAAAAATATTTCTTCGTAATTATTTTAATGAGATAACCACCCTTAGTAGTCCTTCCAATATATATTCTACCATAGAGCGAAATAATTTTGATTTAATACTTTTAGATATGAATTTTAAAGCCGGAGACCGTTCTGGAAATGAAGGTATATTCTGGCTTAATGAAATTCTAAAAATCAAACCCGATGCAATAATTATTTGTATAACGGCCTATGGAGCTGTACAACTGGCTGTAAAAGCCATGCATAACGGAGCAACAGATTTTATTGAAAAACCCTGGAATGAAGAACACTTACTGGCATCAATCCTACGCGCAGCCAAATTAAACGAAACAAAAAAACAAATTAATAGGCTTACCGAAAAAAATAAGCAACTGGCCCAACAAAACACTTCTAACCTTGATATTATAAAAGGTTTATCGCCAAAAATGAAAAATATTTGGCAAACCGTAGACAAAATATCTCCTACCGATGCCAATGTTTTAATTACCGGCGAAAATGGTTCTGGAAAAGAAATAATTGCTAAAAGTATTCATCAATTAAGCCATAGAAATGAAGCTCCTTTTGTAACCATCGATTTAGGATCGCTAACACCTACGCTTTTTGAAAGCGAACTTTTTGGTCATGTTAAAGGGGCTTTTACCAATGCCACTTCAGATAAAACAGGATGGTTTGAAGTTGCTAACGGAGGAACTCTTTTTTTAGACGAAATTGCGAACCTTACTTTTGAACAGCAGGCTAAACTATTATCAGCCATTCAAAATAAAGAAATATCACCCGTAGGAAGCACAAAAACGACTCCATTGGATATTCGGATTATTTCGGCTACCAATGCTAATTTAGCTGAATTAGTCCGATCCGGAAATTTCAGAGAAGATTTGCTATATCGTTTAAATACGATTCAAATTGACGTTCCTCCTCTTCGAGCAAGAAAAGAAGATATTCCTGAACTTATCGGTTTTTATCTCGAAAAATTTAAATCAAAATACAAAAAACAGGAACTAAAGTACACACCCTCAATAATTAAACGATTACAGAATTATTCGTGGCCGGGGAATATTCGAGAATTAAAACATGCTATTGAAAGAGCAGTAATTTTAAGCGAAAATAACAAACTTTCGATAACCGATATTTATGCTGATGGACAAAACATAGAAAAAAACGCTCAGATAAACCAACCGGAAGATTCCTTTAATCTTGAAAATCATGAGAAAAAATTGATTCAGTCTGCCATCAATAATGCGAAAGGAAATTACACCAAAGCATCAGAACTTTTAGGTGTATCACGAAGAACTTTATACAATAAAATTGATAAATATGGCCTTCAATAGATTCTACATTAAAATTTTTTTGTTAATAATCCTTATCGCTGCATTAGGATCATTAACCATATGGTCGTTTAGCTCTTCAAACTCATTGGTTATTTCAAGGTATATTTTATTCTTTTTATGGATGACTTCTGTTTATTTATTATTCAGGTATATTTATAAAACTACCGGAATTATAAAAGATTTTATTATCAACTTTAAAGAAGGAGACCTTGTATTTATCCCGGAATCAAAAAATGCATTTGGCAGAGAATTCAATGAGCTATTATCGTTCTTAAATCAAAAAATCAAAACCATCAGCATCGAAAAAGAAGAACAATACCATCTGTTTAAAAATGCGGTCAATCAATCGGGTTCAGGAATAATTGTTTTTGATGATCAGGGGAATTTAGAGCTGCTCAATAAATCAGTTCTCGATTTATTTGCTTTAAAAAATTTAAATCATATCAATAAGCTGGAAAATTTTAATCCTGAATTACCGCAAAAATTACTCACATCCAAAGAGAAAAGTATTATTTTACCCATCCAGGTAAAGCATGAATTGTATAAAATTGCCATTCATCAAAATAACTTTATTCTGCGTGGAAAAAAATTGAAAGTGGTTTCCATGCAAAATATTTCTGCCGAATTGGATAAGGAAGAGCTGGAATCGTGGAAAAAATTAATGCACGTGATTACTCACGAAATTATGAATTCGGTTACACCCATGAAAACACTGGCCTATTCGCTGTTCGATATTTATAAAGAAAACGACAAACCAAAAATTATTGATAAAATTGACCAAACCACCATTGATGATACATTTTTAGGCTTAAAAGCTCTTAATAACAGGGTTCACGGGTTAATGCGGTTTGTAGAATCGTACCGTAAATTGTATAAAATACCCGAACCCACTTTTAATCACTTTGTTTTAGTTGAAGTTATAGATGAAATTAAACAGCTCTTTAAAAATACAATCACCGAAAAAAATATAAAACTTGATTTCCGTGGAAATAATGATATAAAATTATTTGCCGACAAATCATTACTCACCCAGGTAATGATTAATCTGATAAAAAATGCTATTGATGCGGTTGAAAATTCTGAAAATCCTGAAATCATCATCAATAATTCTCAAAAAATTGATGAGGTAATGATTAATGTTAGCGACAATGGAAAAGGAATGAATAGCGAAGAACTTAAAGATATTTTTGTACCTTTTTATACAACCAAAAAAGACGGAACAGGAATAGGATTGTACTACTCGAAAATGATTGTTTACATGCACAAAGGAAAAATTAAAGTTAGTTCGCAGGTAAACCAGGGCACAACCTTTAGTATTCATTTGTAACTTTCTAAAAAAATATTCAGGAATCCGTACATTTTTTATATTTTTACCCATTCAAAAAAAAGATCAAATAAAATGGGAAATAATTTTGAACCTACGAAATATACACTACAATCGGTAAAAACAGGCAAAACATTTAAAGATGAAGGATGGACACTAGAAGCCCTCGAAGAAAAAGAACCAACGCTAATTAGAGCAATTTACGATAATAAACAATTAAATGTAAAAGATAACTCGTTGGGAATTTACAAATTTTCCGACTGGCTTCCGATACATAAAACACTTGAAGGATCGTCGGCTCCTGTTACATTTAAAAGCAAAGGTTTAGCCGAACATTTGGGATTATCAAATTTATATATCACATTTAGTGGTTATTGGCCTGAAAAAGGAGCAAATTTCCCAACTTGTTCATTTAAAGAAACAGAAGCATATTCGGTTTGCGGACGATTATCATCTGACGAGGAAAAAGTTTTGGTGGTTGCTTCGGCAGGTAACACTGCACGAGCATTTGCACGTGTATGTTCCGACAATAACATTCCTTTATTACTTTGTGTACCCGAAGATAATATTGATTCGCTCTGGTTTAATAAACCCATTAACGATTGTGTTAAGCTAGTGGTCACCAAAAGCGGAAGTGATTATTTTGACGCGATTCATCTATCAAATTTGGCCTGCCAGCTAGACAATTTTATTGCCGAAGGAGGAGCAAAAAATGTAGCCCGCCGCGATGGGATGGGAACAACAGTGCTTTCGGCTGTTACCGAAATTGGTAAAATTCCGGATTATTATTTTCAGGCCGTAGGAAGCGGAACCGGAGCTATTGCTGCGTGGGAAGCAAACTTACGGTTAATAGAAGATGGAAGGTTTGGAAATAACAAAATGAAACTAATGGTTTCGCAAAACGAACCTTTTGTTATTTTACAAGAAGCCTGGAGAGCTGATTCCAGAGATATTTTACCGATGGATGATAATGTAGCCAGAAAAAAAGTTGAACAAATTTTAGCTAAGGTTCTTTCGAACCGTAAACCTCCCTACCCTATTATTGGTGGCTTATACGATGCCATGAAAGATGCAGGCGGAGATGTGTTAACCGCAAATAATAAAGAGCTTGACGAAGCCTGTAGTCTTTTTAAAGAATTAGAAGGAAATGATATTCATCCCGCTTCGGGCGTTGCAACAGCAACGTTAATCAAAGCAGTTAACGAAGGCATCGTGAAAAAAGATGATTTAATTATGCTTAACATCACCGGTGGTGGAGAAGAGCGATTTAAAGATGAAAATGATTTAATTTATTTAAAACCATCGTTTGTATTTGATATCAACCCTTCGCTCGAAGAAGTAAAAACTGTGATGGATACCCTGTTTTAGGAATTTAACGAAGATGTTTTTCTACTACTTGCATTAATAATTCGGGTATGATGGGTTTGGATAAATAATCGATACAGCCTGCCTGCAAGCATTTTTCTTTATCATTTTCCATGGCATAGGCTGTTTGAGCAATTACGGGCACATTAATAGATAATGATTTTAGTTTATGCATAAATTCAAGCCCATCCATTACCGGCATATTGATATCAAGCAAAATTAAATCCGGCTTTTTATTCTTGACCATCTCAAGCAACTGTTTTCCATTTGAAGCATGCTGTACCTCTATATTTGTCCGTGCTAAAATTTCTTCCATTAAAAGGTAAAAAGTGATGTCATCTTCGGCAATATAAATCAATTTACCGGAAAAAATATTTTCGCTCACAGGTGCATCGGATTCTTCATTTAATATTACATCCATTGGTTGATGCAATATTAAGGGTAGCGAAAACGAAAAAACACTGCCCTTGCTTAAATCTGATTGCACATTAATATCTCCATTCATTAAATTAAGGATACCTTTTAAAAACGAACTTACATCATTATTGTATTTAGTTTCATTATTATTTATGATAAAAAGTGTAACCGATCCAATAGTTAATCGTCTTATGATAAATTTTCAATTCATAACGACTATAATTTCATTATCATGTTTAGAAATATCATCAAACACAGTTTTCGATCATTCAACCGGCAAAAAGGCTATGCCTTTATAAATATTATGGGTTTATCCATTGGTATAGCATGTAGTTTGTTAATTTCATTATATGTAATATTCGAGTTAAGTTACGACCGTTTTAACGAAAAAGGTGATCGCATTTACCGTATTATTTTAGATGGCAAAATTGGCGGACAGGAAATGAAAGGCTCATATACTTCGCCACCCGTTGGACCAACAATGTTTCAGGATTTTCCCGAAATTGAAGATTTTACAAGATTAAACACAGGTGGCGAAACAGTAATAAAATATGATGAGAAGCATTTTACAACAAATAGTTTTGCACAGGCTGACTCATCATTCTTTAACATTTTTAGCATTCCGCTGATTAAAGGAAATGCCAATACGATTCTAGACGGGCCTTTTAAGGTTGCACTTTCTGAGTCTACTGCTAAAAAAATATTCGGATCTGCCGACCCGGTTGATAAAATGTTAAAAATTGGCAATGACACATCATTATATAAAGTAAGTGGAATTTATAATGATATCCCCGATAACTCTCATTTTGAAGCTGACTTAATTACATCATTTACTTCCAACCGCAGAGCAAATAGCGAGAGTTGGATGTCGAATAGTTTCAATACCTATGTACTTTTAAAACCCGGAGCCGATTACAAACAAGTGGACAAAAAGATACCCGCAATGATTGCAAAATATGTTGGGCCGCAAATTCAGCAATTTATTGGTATTACACTAGACGATTTCCTTGCTCAGGGAAATAAATACTCTATGTTTTTACAACCACTTCCAGATATTCATCTGCAACCTGAAATACAACAAGACACCAAGCCTGCAAATAATCCCAAATATTTATATATTTTCGGAAGTATTGCATTTTTAATCATCATTATCGCTGCTATCAATTTTATGAATTTATCTACTGCACAAGCGGCAAAAAGAGCAAAAGAGGTGGGAATAAAGAAAGTCAGTGGTTCATCAAAAGGGCTTCTAATTCAACAGTTTATTACCGAATCGTTGCTTCTTTCTTTTATTTCCTTATTGTTTGCTTTAATTATTGTGCAATTAAGCTTACCCTATTTTAATAACTTGTTAGGAGTAAACCTGGCTTTAAACTTATTCAATAATTGGTATACCATTCCTGTACTTTTAAGCCTGGTTGTAATTGTAGGTTTTATATCCGGAAGTTACCCGGCATTTTATTTATCAGCATTTAAGCCTGTATCGGTCCTTAAAGGAGGCGTTAAAGACTCGATGAAAAACGGAAAGTTAAGAAGTATTTTGGTGGTTCTTCAGTTTTCAATCTCAATTATTCTAATTATTGGTACCACTATTATGTACAGCCAAATCAATTATATGCAAAAAAAAGATTTAGGATTTGACAAAGAGCAATTACTGGTAATTAGAAGAGCTGAAGTTTTAGGTAACAAAGTCAAATCATTCAAACAAGAAATTTTAAATATCAACGGTGTACAAAACGCAACTGCATCAACCGCTTTGCCGGCACACAACAATAATAATAACGGGCACTTAGTAGAAGGGCGCCGTGAGGAAACATTACTTTTAGAAACCAATTGGGTTGATTATGATTATCTGAAAACCCTGGGTATGGAAATGGCGTTAGGCAGGTTTTTTGACAGAGATCACCCTTCGGATGTTGATGCTTGTGTTATAAATGAAAAAGCTGTTAAACATTATAATTTTGATTCTCCATTGGAAACCCGTTTTTTGAGAGGCAGTAATATTGACGAAGCAGAGTATGCCCCTGTTATTGGTGTAGTAAAAGATTTTCATTTCAGGTCTTTACAAACCCCTATTACACCATACATTTTTGTTTTTAAGGATGAAAATATGAATTGGGGGTTTATTACGGCTAAAGTTTCAACTGAAAAAGTTCAAAATACCATTCAAAATATCGAAAAAGTATGGAAAAATTTTACAGGAAATGAACCTATGCAATACTTTTTTCTTAACGATGCATTTAATAATTTATATAAGGAGGAAACAAGGAATGCTAAACTGGCAATTATTTTTACCGTATTAGTCATCTTCATTGCCTCGTTAGGATTATTGGGTTTAACATCTTTTACAATAGAACAACGGACAAAAGAAATTGGCATTCGTAAAGCGATGGGAGCATCGGCTGGTACAATTTTTTATTTAATAGCCAAAGAAATTATTGTACTGGTAATAATTTCAACCTTAATAGCATGGCCTGCAATTTACTTTATTTCAAAAAGCTGGTTACAAAATTACCAGTACAGAATAAATTTAGGCTTTGGGTATTTTCTGGCAGGAGTATTAATAGCTACTCTAATTGCAGTTTTTACAATCAGTTTTAAAACAATGAAATCCGCCAGGTTAAATCCGGCAAGTTGTTTAAGATATGAATAATTATTGAGAGAAGATAAAGAAAGTAAATGATACGTTATTCATTTACTTTCTTTTGCAATAATTCATTATTCAGAATTTCTTCGAGGAGTTCAACCGCTGTTTGAACAAAGTTTGTACATTTTTGATTAAACACATCTGCTTCTTTAGCTTGTTTTTGGCCTGTTTCAGTATTTAAATCAAAATCGATTAATTTCTTACAATTAATGCTTCCATGTATTTGTGTAAACCTGCTGGAAAAATTCTGTATTAATTGATTGGTAATTTCTCTTGATTGATCGCTTTCTTCGTTTTGTTGGTAATTGCCTTTTAAATAACCTATAACCATAAACGCGCCGGTAATTGCACCACAAGTTTGCTGCATGCGTCCCATTCCTCCACCAAATCCGGAAGCAAGCCTTAAGGCTGTTTCTTCGGTTAAATTCAAAATATCAGCAAAAGAAACAATTACCGATTGAGCACAATTATAACCTTCAGCATAAAAATGTAATGCTTTATCTGATCTTTTCATTAAAAATTATGCTAACTTCTTGCGGTTGATTATTTGATTAAATTTCTTCCTAAAAGTATTATTACAGTTCACTAAATTATATTTAGGAACATAAGGCTCCGAAAAATCAATTTCTATTCGCGCTGTAGGATCATTTTCCAGGTGTCCTATAACTTTAAGATAATCTTTTACAATTTCGTATTCAATATAATCTAAATCTAATGGGTCTTGGAGTTTTATCTCTTTGCCATTTTTGTAACAAGTAAGTTTCATGTGATTGATATTTTATTTATTCTGTTTTTGCAAAAACCAGACCAAAATATTAAAATTTTGCTAAATTAAAGATAATAAATATTTTACTAACCCCAAATAATATAATAAATATTTTGGCCTGCGAATTTATAAAAGTAAATCCTTATCAAAAATACAGATGTGAATTTTATTAAATTAGTTGCGTAGAATGATTAATTTATTATTTAACAGCATGTTAAAAATAAAAGCTTATTAAATTAGCTGTATTAAAAAAGGGAGTTAACCTGTAAAGGTTATTCTTCGCAATATTCTCCCAACATATTATTGACTTTTTGAAGATAATAATTTTGATCTTTCTTTTTCAGATGCAAACGTTTAATCGAATACTCTGCTTCTTCCTGAATCCAAGGCAACATTGATCTGGAGCTGCAATATTCAAATGGATCTTCGTTCCAGAATATCTCCAGAATATTTTCTTTTAATTGGCTTACAACCATTTGGGCTGTATCAATTTTTGATTTATAACCTTTTACTTTCATAAAGTAAAAATTGATTTTATAAACTTAAAAATTAACAACTTAAAATCGATGTTCGATTATAATTAAAAATGCAAATTAGCATTTATAAATTGATTTATAAATGCTTTAAGAAATAAAAAAATATATTCTTCAACATATTATATTTCTTTCTTATTTATAATACGTTATAAAACATTCAAATGTTATTTATAAAATCCTAATTTTCTTATTAAACAATAGCTAAATTTAGTTTATTGAGGCATAATACATATTTTTACATCAATAATAACAGATTAATATGTCATTTTAGCATATAAAATCAAATATTCTGCAATCTTTTCGTTTATTATTAAATAGGTATAATATTTGACATCATTAAATAAATTAAAAAACATTTTATGCATTATACTAATATTATAAAATTACATCATAAAATTACTCAACTAATTATTGATAATAAAATAATTAACTCAATAGATGAGCTTTATAGATTTGCCGACCAGGAAGGGAAACAGTACCATCGAGTGCAAATTGATAAATTAAAAGAAACTTATTTGAACATTCTTAAACACTCCTTTATCAACATTGAAGATCCTGAGCGGGATAAAATTTTTAAAAACCTAAAAAAATCACTGTTAGAATTGGCCGACTCTATTAAAGAAAGCTTACTAACTGAAACTTCTGATCTAACCATATATAAGCTAAAATGGTCGATGGAAAGGAAGTTAGGCCTGCAAACGGAAAAAGCATATTCACTGTTACAAAACCTAACTTTCGATAAAGAATTACATAATATATTAAAAGAAAACAATATCAATTTTAGCCGGTCAGAAAATAACGAACCTCAGATAATCTCCAGACAGGATGCTCTAAAAGAACTGTTTAATTATTTATGGTTAACCGACTATTATCACGAAACGGAAACTAAAATTTTAAAAACATTAAGCACATCCAAAAAAATTCCATGGCATGATAAAAGTCTTGTGGTAAGTGCATTAACTTTGAGTTTATTAAAAGTCTTTGATAAAAATAAATTTTTTGCTTTATTTGATTTTTACTTTGCCAGGGAACAACAGGTTTGGGAAAGGGCACTTATCGGAATAATCCTTGCTCTCTATAAATATGACGAACGAATAGAATTTTATCCAGATTTATTAAAAAAACTATATAAATTGTCAGAGTCTCCAGAAATTAGTAAAGAACTGGAAGCTGTTACTATTCAAATTTTTAAATCCAAAGATACTGAGAAACTCACAAAAAAATGGGAAGAAGAAATATTGCCCGAAATGTTAAAGATGCAGCCCAAAATTGAAAAAAATTTGGATTTAGAAAATATTGTTCCCGATAAATTTTTAGAAGATAAAAACCCCGACTGGGAAAATGTTTTTAAAGATTCGCCAGATTTATTAGATAAATTACAAGATTTTTCTCAGATGCAAATTGAAGGGTCGGATGTATTTATGAGTGCTTTCTCCAAGTTAAAACAGTTTCCGTTCTTTCAAGAAATCTCTAACTGGTTTTCTCCTTTTTATAAAGAAAATGAATATATCGATTTAATATCCGAAAAAGAAGAAACCAATATGGCGCCTTTTATTGAACAGCTTGAAAAATCACATTACATGTGTAATTCCGATAAATATTCATTTTGTTTGAATCTTCAATTTATTCCCGAATCGCATAAATCGATGATGATGGATATGTTTAACCAGGAAATGGAGAGTATGCAGGAAATCTCAAAAGATGAAAACTTACTCAACCAATTTGCCATTACTAAAAGTATCATTACTCAATATCTTCAGGATCTATATCGATTCTTTAAACTACATCCAAATAAGAAAGAGTTCCCTGATATTTTCAAATGGAGATTTGATATTCAAAATAAAAAATTCTTTAACCACCTCATAAAAGACAACCAGGTTGTAAGAAATATTGCTGAATTTTTCTTTGAGAATAAACATTTTAGACAGGCTGTAGAGATTTTTCAATTATTAGAAACAAAAGATACACCAAATGCAGAGCTTTTTGAAAAAATTGGTTATTGCTACCAGCAGATGGGCGAATACAAAAAGGCTTTAGAATATTATCAAAAAGCTGATTTATTAGAAACCAACAAAATCTGGATTACAAAAAAAATAGCACTGTGTTACCGATACTTAAATCAGCACGAAAAAGCACTGGAATACTATAAAGAAGCTGAAAAAGCTGAACCTGACAGCTTATACATTCAAGCATATATAGGACACTCTTTAATGCGTTTAGGGAAATATGAAGAAGCTTTAAAATATTATTTTAAGGTAGAATATTTGGCACCATCGAACGAGAAAATACAGCGCCCTGTTGCCTGGATATCATTTGTATTGGGTAAATTCGATACAGCGATCAATTATTTCAATAAAATTCTGAATAAAAATCAAAACGAATTTGATCTTATATACCTGGGGCATGTTTACTGGTGTATAAAAAATCCTCAAAAAGCAGTAGAATTATATCGCCAGGCATATCAATTGCTCGATAATAAAGATGAGTTATTTGAAACGGCATTCGACGAAGATATTAAATATCTTAAAAAACATGGTATTAGAGAAATTGAAATAAATCTGATGAAAGATCTCATTAAATCAAATTTGAATTAATTGTACTATATCGAACATGAATTGTTCGCTTTTAGAACACATTAAAAAAAATTCTTCATCCATCAAAATCAATAAAAAACTTATTTCCAGTAAATTGCTTTTTTTGGTTTATTTTTTGTTATCTATTGGTAAAAAATCAATAGATATATTGGTATTTTTTTTATCAAATATCGATAAAAAAATCAATTTTTTTTTAAACCATTATTACATAAATTAGTCAGAAATTATTATCATTGTCAACATTTTTAAAACCTAAAATTTATGAAACTGAAATTTTCTTTAATCACTTTATCTTTAATCTCAATCTTTACATTTAAAGTAATTGCACAAACGAATATACATGTACAAGGCTCAGGTGATATAAATTTTATCGGAGACTACACCATAAATTCCTCTTCTCGTGAAAGTAAAGCGGACATTAAAGGATCGCCATATTATAATAAAGAGTTTATGTTTGGGGAGCTAGAGCTTATTGATGGAAAAACAGTGAAAGGACTTTTAAGATACAATATTTATGCCCAAGAATTAGAGCTAATTGTTAAAAAAGATACTTTAATCATTACTGATCCTACTAAAATAAAAAATATTGATTTTAGCGGAAAAAAATTCATTTACTCTTTAATTCTGGAAGATAAAAGAAATAAAGATTTTATTTCAGGTGCCTATTTTGAAACAATGAATAGTGGTGAATGCAAAATACTTGTAAAAAGACGAATTAATTTGCGCGAAAACACCTTTACAGATTATTATGGTGGCGGTGGTGGTGATGGTAGCCAAAGATACATTCCCGAATTAACCTACTATATCAAAAAGTCTGACGATAGACCTGCCATAAAACTGAAGAAAAATAAAAAATTTTTATTTGAGGTACTTGGTGAACATGAAAATAAAATCAAGGAATTTATCTCAGAAAAAGATTTAAATCCCAAAAATACCAAAGACCTTGTTAAAATTATTGAGTATTATAACCAACTTAATAATTCTTAAAAATTAGTTTAGGATGAAACGACTTATTCTGTTTTTTTTACTCATTTTTGTTCAAACCCTAATAATTGCTCAAAACAGCGAAGTAAGAAATGTTAATTTAGACATAAAAAACAACAAAGTTTATATTAGTTATGACCTGATTGGAGATGATGTAAATAATAATAATGTAGAACTTTTCTTTATTGACGATAGATATAATGTAAAAGTACCTAAAAAATTAGATGGAGATTTTGGTGAAAATATCAATCCAGGAATCAATAAAACCATTGAATGGGATGTATTTAAAGATGATATAAGTATTGCCCAAAAATTACAACCCAAAATTATTGTTAACGGAATAAAAAAAGGTGGTACCAAGAATGTTTTTTTATCGATGCTTTTACCGGGTTTAGGTGATTATTTTGTGCAAGATCACCGTAAGATGATTTTAAAGCCCTATTTAAGAACTGCATCTACCTTAGGTTTGATTACCATGGGTATTATAGCCAAAGAAAAGCGGTACGAAGAAGAAGTTTGGGGCTGGGTAACCAACCCTTATAATAGAAATATAGAACCTAAATGGAGCTACCTTGGGTATGAAACCAATTACTGGCTTTTCGAAAATGATACTGAATTTCTTCTGGCAGCAGGCATAACGCTATGGATAACAGACATAATTTGGGTATATGCCAAAGGGCTGGAAAATGAAAAATTAAAAATGTTCTCAAACTATAGCTTTAATATTAATTCAAACAATGGATTTACTGGTTTTAGTTTATCCTACAAATTTTAAATGAAACATAAATGAAAAAAATAATTTTTATTATACTAACAGTTGCAATCTTTACTCCTATCACAAAAGCTCAGGAGGCAAAAGTGAAAAATGTTGATCTAAAGGTAAAAGATAATAAGGTAATTGTAAATTATGAGTTAATTAGCAACGAAAATAGTGACAACAATAATATTGAGCTATTTTTTATTGATGATAGATATACCATAAAAGTACCTAAAAAATTAGATGGAGATTTTGGTGAAAATATCAATCCAGGATCAGATAAAACCATTGAATGGGATGTTTTCAAAGATGATATAACCATTGCACATAAATTACAACCCAAAATTATTGTTAATGGTATAAAAAAAGGAGGCTCGAAAAATGCTTACCTTTCGATGTTAATCCCCGGCCTGGGAGATTATTTTGTAAAAAATCACAAAGACATGATTATTAAACCCTATCTTAGAACAATCTCAACTTTAGGTCTTGTTGGGCTGGGTGTCTACGCTTTAAACGAAAGACATCAAGAACCTATTATGAGTGTAAAGTATAGAACCGAAAGATATGATTCTAATAACGATGGTGAAATAACTTATGAAGATGGCACACGTTCAATTGAAGTTCCCATTGTTATTGGAACACAAACGAAAAACTGGTTGTTTTCAAACGATGCAGAAGTATTTTTAATTTCAGGAGCCGTTTTATGGATTGCAGATGTAATATGGGTATATTCCAAAGGGCTGGAAAATGAAAAATTAAAAATGTTCTCAAACTATAGCTTTAATATTAATTCAAATAATGGATTTACTGGTTTTAGTTTATCTTATAAATTTTAAATTTCAATAAAAATTATATCTGATTAAAATATCATCGATTGTACTTTATTTATTATAAAACCAGTTAATTTTGTCAATTATTAATTGGTTTTTTTTATGCAAATATCAATTCGGTTCTACGAGGAATTAAACGATTTTCTTCCTGCTGAAAAAAGAAAAAAAACTTTCTTTTTCGATGTACAGGCAAATTCATCGGTTAAAGACACGATTGAAGCACTCGGAGTCCCTCATACGGAAGTTGACCTTATTTTGGTAAATAGCAATCCGGTAGATTTTAGTTACAATCTTAAAACCAATGATTATATTTCTGTTTATCCTAAATTCGAAAGCTTGGATATTTCACAGATAACAAAAGTTAGAGAAGAACCATTAAGAAAAATAAAATTTATTTTAGATGTACATTTAGGCCAGTTGGCCAAATATTTACGATTATTAGGATTTGATTCCTACTATACCAATGTTTTAACAGATTTGGAAATTATTAAAAAATCAATAAAAGAAAATCGAATTATTCTTACCCGCGATTACGGAATACTGAAACATAAAAAAGTTACCCATGGTTACTACGTGCGTTCTCAGGATTCAAAAAACCAACTCAAAGAAATAATACACCGCTTTGATTTAAAGAATAAAATCAAACCCTTTTCACGATGCACCGTTTGTAATGGAACTATTAAAAAGGTAGAAAAAAATAAAATAAAACACTTGCTTTTAGAAAAAACCAGGAACAATTTTAAACAATTTTATCAATGTAATTCATGCCAAAAAATTTACTGGGAAGGTTCCCATTTTGAAAATATGAACCGATTATTAAATGAGATCATTGATTAATCTTTATTAATGAAAAAAGCCGGAGTCATAATCCGGCTTTTCTATTTAAAAAATAAAATTGTTATCGCTTGAATGGTTTATAATAAAATTTTTCCCAATGAATTACCTCACTGATAGGTTTTCTTAATTGTTCGTGACGGTTAATATCTACTTCATCAGCAGGATAACCAATAGGAAGCAATGCGACAGGTTCTACACCTTCGGGCAATTCCAATATATGGGCACATTTCATTACATCGAATTTACAAACCCAGCAGGTGCCTAAACCAATATCTGTTGCAGCTAATGTCATATGGTCAATTGCAATAGAAATATCAATATCGGTATGAATTTTTCCATCTGATCGCCGCCAGGCTTGCCTGTGGTCGCCACAAAGAACAATTATGGTTGGTGCAGATTTTATCCACTCCCGTCCATAACAACTTTTAATTTTATCCAGGTTTTCTTTTTCTTGAATAACAACAAAATGCCAGGGTTGCTTATTTTTAGCAGAGGGGGCTACTCTGCCAGCTTCCAGCACCTGGAGCAATAATGTTTTTTCAATTGGTTTATCTAAATATTTCCTACACGAATAACGTTGCTTTGCTAAATCTATAAATGCCATAATCTTAAATTTTAAATTATTTTTTTATTTCAATAACTTCATTAAAAACTTCAATTTTGTCACCTGTTCTTAACTTTGCCCTTTTCCGACTTTCAAGTTCTCCGTTTAATTTTACTTCGCCCATATCAACCATATGTTTTGCCTCGCCTCCACTTGAGCAAATGTTAGTTACTTTTAACAGTTTTATTAATTCTATAAATTCAGTATTTTCTCCTAATTTAAAATATATCATTGATTCTTTTTTAAGTGATGACTTATTGCTTTAATTACTTCAGATGCTTTTCCTTTTATGAATAAATCGGTAATAGAATCTGTAAAATACGATTTTTCAGGGTTAATTTCAATAATAAATGCACCATTTTGTTTAGCAATTTGTGGAACATATGCAGCAGGCACTACTTCACCTGTTGAGCCAACAACAATTACAATGTCGCAATTTTTTGCTGCTTCGAACGATTTTCGATGGGCAATTTCAGGAATTTGCTCACCAAAAAATATAAAATCAGGTTTTAATACCTTTCCACAGTTTGTACATTTAGGAGGCAAATTATCTAAATCCATCTCAGATATTTTATAGCGGCTACCATCATTTAAACAAATTAACGCTCTGGAGTTGCCATGAAATTCGTAAACTTCCATACTTCCTGCATCGGTATGTAAATTGTCAATATTTTGAGTAACAATGGCTTTTATTAAACCCATTTTTTCCATTTCGGCCAAACCAATATGTGCCGCATTGGGTTTAGCACTGCCGAAAAAATTATAAAATATCTCCTTAATTACAATCCATGATTTATAGGAATTTACTAAAAAATAATCCAGGTCAAGATATTTAGGGTCATATTTATCCCATAATCCTTCTTTGCCTCTAAAGGGAGGAATTCCGCTTTCAACAGAAATACCTGCGCCGGTATATGCAATCGCATACTTCGATTTTGTAATTATATTAACAGCTTGCTGTATTTTTTCGGTTAAACCATTCATTCTATTCTGCATATTTTTTTACTATATTATCAATCAATTCAATATCTTCCAGCGTTTTATCATCTTTAAAATATTGGTTTAATTCATAGTTGATTTTATCCACCAAATTGTTAATTTTTTTGATATATATAGTATCCGCATCCGTTTCCAGCAACTTATCATACATTTTAATCATATTCATGTATGCAAGATAAGTATCAGAAGGTGTTGTGGTTGATGTTTGCAACATCTCTTCCAATGCAACAATTGCATCCATATAATTCCCTTTATCCTTCATTATTCTGAATTTGTTGTAATAGGAATGATAGTAATCCGGTTGCAATTCAATATAATCCTCTGCATACCTAAATGCTAAGGTATCATTTTTAAGTTGCGAATAATAATGGGATAGTAAGAGGGCGTTATAAGATGGTTCTAGTTTCAAACTTTCTATTTTGGATATAATCTCTTTATAATCTTGTTCAGTTAATTTTTTCTTTTCAGACATTTCGCGGATATACCAGTTCTGATATTCCAACCGTTCAGAAAAATATTCTTCGCCCACAAAATTCTTTTTTTCTTTAAAAAGATCTACAGTACCTGAATGAATATCATATTCTAGATATTTATTATATGCCGCTAAATTTTCATCATAAGCAAAATAAATTATTCCATTCATATTATCCATAATGCAACTTTTAACGGTAATATAGTTATTGATACTATTGGTAAAAAAAGGATTATGTTTCATGTCATGATTTTCGGTACAGGATAATATTTGATGGCTTTTCTCTACTAAATCCGTATGATGTATTTTTTCATTCAACTCTTTTAACTTCCTTTCTCTTGATATATTCGACTGGTTAAACATACTAACCGGGCTGTATTGATATCTTCCAACATCAGACAATGATAGATTTGCAACAGCTAAAAAATTACTGTGCATCTCATTTTTTATTACTCTGCCACGGGTTAATTCATAAATTGCACCCGAAAAATCAGATTTACTGCCTACAGTAATAAACCAGGCATGAGAACTGTAACCCTCAAACATTTTATCAACACCTGCAATATCTTCAGCATTGCCCAAAATATCACGTAATTTAAAAGCCAGTGGCATATCGATATTATAATCGTCAATAGCTTTCCCATTTTCTGCGGGTGCACTGTTCATATTAATCGACATACTCAGGCCTGTATGATTCATTCCGGTATAAACGCCAGGATACCCGATAAAAGTCAGGTTCGTAACAGGTTTTTTTCCTGTGATATGATAATTTACAACTAATGGAAAATGTGTTAAAACTTCAATTCCCGGCCAGTCTAAATTTCTGCCATGCACCAAATGGCTTTCATTTTTTAATATAAATGCCGAACAGCTAATTTTAAAAAACAATTGTGGGAAATAGGCCAGTGTTTTAATCTCTTTCAACGATAAATCACTACCCTCGGCCATTCCTTCAAATTCTCTGATAAAGTAGTCGGGCATGGTTTTCTCTATTTTCCTTATTTTAAAACCAATTGCAGCATTGGCGATCCATTTTTTTAAGAAAAAACCACCTATATAATTTTCTACGAGGCTGTCAATCGTATGATCCATTTTCAACAAATAATCATTAAGCAATACTCCATATTGTAATCCTGCCTCGTATGGACTTCCTTGGACTGTTAAAAAAGGCACACCTTCTTTAATTATTAATTGTCCATCTCGAAAAGTTCTTTCTCCCTCATCATTTACAGCATATTTATATGGTTGGGCAACAAGATCAAAAATTACTGTAATACAAAGCGTTATAATAATAAAAATTCGTAATTTCATTTCAATTTAGATTTGTAGTTCATAAAATTACGAAAATATTAAATAAAGAAATAATTGTTTTAAATAAAGATAAAATCAAAATTCAAGGTTGTTGAAAAAAATATTTGGATTAAATAACCAAATGAATAATAATTATCACCTAAAATATTAATTTACAGCAAAAGAAGAATTTATTTATTAATTACAGGGATTAATAAACATTCTTAAAATTATTTTGTTCAGTGTTATACATACAACAAATCATTAAAAAGCTGTTGCAATCGAATGTTTTTAATTAATTTTAATGTCTGATTTAATTAAGGGTTAAGCAAAATTAATAAACATAAAATAAACCTATTTTTACAGTAATTAAAGATGGATAAGTTTTCATATACAGGTAATTCCGAAATTGGAGTAATCGACAAACTTTTCGAACAATATAAATCTGACCCCACAAGTGTTAATGATCAATGGCAAAAATTTTTTGAAGGATTTGAATTTGCTCAAAAAAATTATCCTGTTTCAAGCCAAACGGGCAAATTATTCGATAACGAATTTAAAGTCATCAATTTAATTGAAGGATACCGTAAACGCGGGCATCTTTTCACCAAAACCAATCCGGTAAGAACAAGAAGAAAATATTCACCTACACTTGCTTTAGAAAATTATGATCTAAACGAATCGGATTTAGATGCCGTTTTTCAGGCAGGAAAGAATATTGGTATTGGTGCAGCATCACTAAGTGAAATTGTTAACCACCTGGAAACAACCTATTGTCAATCCATAGGTGCTGAGTACATGTTTATTCGTAATCCAGAAGTTATCAGCTGGTTACAAATGAAAATGGAAAGCCAAAAGAACATTCCTAATTTTTCGCCTAAAGAGCGTAAACATATATACCATCATTTGAAACAAGCGGTAGGATTTGAAAATTTTATCCATCGCAAATTCATCGGACAAAAACGGTTTTCATTAGAGGGGGCTGAGTCGCTCATTCCAGCCCTTGATGCTGTAATAGAAAAAGGTTCTGAGATGGGAATTCAGGAATTTATTATCGGTATGTCGCATCGAGGCCGATTAAATATTCTGGCTAATATTTTGGAAAAACCTGTTGAAGATATTTTTGCCGAATTTTTAGGCGAAGAGTATGACGAAAATATTGAGCTTGGTGATGTAAAATACCATTTAGGCTACGGTAATACGGTAAAAACAGATACTGGCAAAAATGTACGTTTAAATTTAGCTCCCAACCCTTCACACCTGGAAGCTGTAGGCCCAGTAGTGCAAGGAATTGCCAAAGCAAAAATTTGGGGTAAATACGATCACGATTATAACAAACTGGCACCTATTATTATTCATGGCGATGCGGCTATTGCCGCTCAGGGAGTGGTTTATGAAACCATTCAAATGTCGCAATTAAAAGGTTACAGAACTGGTGGAACCATTCACCTGGTGATTAATAACCAGGTTGGATTTACTACCAATTACTTAGATGCCCGTTCAAGCACCTATTGTACTGATATTGCTAAAGTAACTAAATCGCCTATATTCCACGTTAATGGCGACGATGCTGAAGCACTGATTTATACCATCCAGCTTGCCATGGAATACAGGCAAACTTTTCATACTGATGTATTTATTGATATCTTGTGCTACAGGAAACACGGGCATAACGAAGGTGATGAGCCCAGATTTACCCAGCCTTTACTTTATAAAGAAATTAGCAAGCACCCTAATCCAAGAGATATTTACAGCAAATTTTTAATTGAAAAAGGTATTTGTACCAAGGATGATATTAAAAAATCCGAAAAGGAATATAATGAGTTATTGGAGGAAAAGCTTAGTATTGCTAAAAAATCTGATAAACTTTCAATCAAACAGTTTTTAATTGAAGATTGGAAAAAATTTGATGAGGCTAAATATTCAAGTATAGAAAAAAAACCTATTACAGCTTTAAGTAAAGAAAAGCTTAAATCAATCGCTTCAAAAATCAATCATTTACCCAAAGATTTGAAATTCTTTAAAAAAGTAGAGAAACTTATTGAAGATCGGAATAAAATGATTGAAAATGAGAAACTAGACTGGGGTATGGCAGAATTACTGGCTTACGGGACACTGGTTGACGAAGGCCATCCGGTACGATTAAGTGGCCAGGATTCGGAACGCGGAACATTTTCTCACAGACATTCGACCTTAACCATTGAAGACAGCGATCAAAAATATATTCCATTAAAACATATAAGTAAAAAACAGGCTCCTTTTCATGTTTTTAATTCGCCATTATCAGAATATGGAGTATTGGGTTTTGAATATGGATATGCAATGGCTGTTCCCGAGGGGCTTACTATTTGGGAAGCCCAGTTTGGAGACTTTAATAATGCTGCACAAATCATTATTGATCAATACATAAGTTCTGCTGAAGAAAAATGGGGTTTAAAAAACGGGATAACATTATTTTTACCTCATGGTTACGAAGGCCAGGGCCCCGAGCACTCAAGCGCACGAATGGAACGTTTCCTTGTATTGTGTTCGAATAACAATATGCAGATAGTAAATCCAACAACCCCTGCTAACTTTTTTCATGTTTTAAGAAGGCAGGTACATAAAGATTTCGCAAATCCATTGGTTATTTTTACTCCCAAAAGCCTGCTTAGACATCCGAAATGTGTGTCCAGTTTAGACGAACTATCTTCAGCATCATTTAAAGAAGTTATTGATGATGACAATGTAACAGCAAAAGAAGTGAGAAGAGTAATTTTTTGCACAGGGAAAATTTATTATGATTTGCTTGAAAAGAAAGAAGAATATAATGCCAGGGATATTGCTCTTGTCCGTATTGAACAATTGCATCCCTGGCCGGAAGAAGAAATTGAAAAAATCATAAAAAAATACCCAAATACTTTACGATGGATATGGATGCAGGAAGAACCTGAAAATATGGGCTCCTGGCGATATGTGAAAGATAAATTTAAAAATATTGATATAATCCCTTTGGCAAGGCTAGCCAGTGGAAGCCCTGCTGTAGGATTACATAAATTGCATGTTCTGGGCCAACAAGAAATTATTGGTAAAGTTTTTAGAAAATGTACCTGCGAATTAAATAATAAATACTGCGGTTTACAGTGCGAAGTTGGAAGCTCAAGGCTAGACCTGAAACATCAAACAAAATTTCTTTAATTTCTTATTAGATTATTATTAAAAAAATATAAAAATGATTGAAATAAAAATCCCAAGTCCCGGCGAATCGATTACCGAAGTAGAAATTTCAAACTGGTTGGTAGAAAATGGTGAGTATGTAGAAAAAGACCAGGAAATAGCTGAGATAGAATCGGATAAAGCAACCTTACCGCTTATTGCTCCCGAAAGCGGTACCATTGAAATTATTGCTCCTGTAGGAGAAACTATAAAAGTAGGAACTTTAGCCTGTAAAATAGATACATCGGCTAAGCCGAAAGAAACAAAAGAGACAAAAGAAACAAAACAAGAAACGAAACCCGATAAGGATAAGGAAAAAAAAGAACAAAAGGCAGATAAACCAGAAAAAGATTCAACAGAAAACACAGAATATAAAAATGTAAAGGTGTCGCCCGTGGCACAAAAAATGATGCAAGAAAGAAACATTAATATTGAGGATGTAATTAACGGACTTAAACGAATAGGGAAACTGGAAGTAGAACAGGCATTATCACAACCATCAGGTTCTAAAGATATTTCACCCAAAGAAGAAGGAACAAGAGATGTAGAAAGGAAAAAAATGTCGCAATTGCGCAAAAAGCTGAGCCAGCGATTAGTTTCGGTAAAAAACGAAACAGCCATGCTCACGACCTTTAACGAAGCTGATATGGCCGGGATCATTGCATTGCGCAAAAAATATCAGAAACAATTCATAGAAAAGCATGAGATAAAATTAGGCTTTATGTCATTTTTTACCAAAGCGGTTACCATTGCGTTAAAAGCTTTTCCTTCGGTAAATTCCCAGATAGATGGCGAAGAAATTATTTATCCAGACTATGCTGATATTGGAATAGCAGTCCAAATACCCAAAGGATTAATGGTGCCTGTTATTCGCAATGCTGAAACAATGAGTTTGGCAGAGCTGGAACTAAAAATTAAAGAGCTGGCTGATAAAGGGCGTGCAGGAAGAATTTCCATCGACGATTTATCCGGAGGCACGTTTACCATTACCAATGGTGGTGTTTTTGGATCGCTCCTCTCCACTCCTATTTTAAATCCGCCACAATCGGGTATTTTAGGAATGCATAACATCCAGGAGCGGCCTGTTGCTATAAACGGTAAAGTGGAAATCAGGCCAATGATGTACATTGCCTTATCGTACGACCACCGTACCATTGATGGCAAAGATTCGGTAGGATTTTTAGTGAAAGTCAAAGAATTGCTCGAGTCGCCTTACAAACTTTTATTGGGCGCTAATAATGCGGATGAAATGTTGCTGGATTTATAAAAAAGTAGAAGCTGTCCAAAAAGTATTAAAAACTTGTAAATTGATTATTTTTTTAATTCGCAAAACTTAGTGTCTTCTTCGTGAAGCTTTGTGTAACAATGTTTTGTAATTTTACCACAAAGTCACTCAAAGGAATCACAAAGTACCACAAATACTTTTTGGACAGCTTCTGTATGATCTTAAACTTAATCGCACAGAAATGTGCGCTAAACTTTTTAAAATTATTTGTCAGATTGCAGGTTATCATCATTTGCCACCCCAAGCAATCCTAAATACAACAATTTAGCTGCATCTTCCATAATTTCGGGAGTTAAAGATTCAACATTATCCAATGGATGATGGTAATAAACCGGTTTAACACGGTTGGTAGTTCCTACAGCAAACGATTGATAACCATTCATGGTAAATACCGCTCCGTCAGTTCTTGGCCTTGTGGTTACCGGCCGGGCTTCTGAAGTTCTCATACTCCGGTGAATATATTGATCATTCGCATGGATAAAATGTTTGGTAATCTCAGGGAAAGATGCTCCTCCCCACAAAGATAAACCAGTTCCGTTGCCCACCATATCAAGGTTAATCATACAAATAACATTTTCTTTTTGCACTTTAGGATGATTGACATAATAAGTGCTTCCTACAAGGCCACATTCTTCGCCACCAAACAAAATAAACATGATAGAACGCTTCGGCTTTACTTCAGATTGTGCTAAAGCCTTTGCAGCAGCCATTATGTTCACAACTCCCGAAGCATTATCTAAAGCTCCTGGCAGTAATTTCCCGGGACTTCCAACACCATCTAAGTGTGCTCCTACAATAATAACTTCATTCTTCAACTCTGGATCAGAACCTTCGATAAAACCAATAACATTGCATGATTTTGAGTCCTCAAAACGCTTCGTTTCTGCTGCTATATTTGCTTTACCTTCTAAAACGAACGAATTGGGTTCTAAATTTTTATTGATATTTTCTTTAATCTGCTTATAATCTTTACCCGATGCCTTAAAAATATCATTGGCTACTTCATCTCCAATATGAGCATAAACAATTTCCTCGTGATACGATGTATTGGGATTTGCCAGTTTATTAATATATAGCCATCCAATAGCGCCATGTTCCACTGCATTTTTAAATTTATATTGATGATAATCATAAGGAACCCATTTTTCGATGTCAGGATTATTCCTTCCAACCGGCAAGCCCGATTCCATAACAATAATTTTACCTTTTACATCAACACCGGCATAATCATCATATCCTAATTCGTGTGCGGTAATTCCATAACCCACATAAACCAGTTCAGACTCTATCGTTCCTGAACCAGAATTTTGCCCCGGAAAATAATCTTCAGGAAAATGATAATTATTAACAACCTGTTTCCCACTTTCATCTTCAAAAGAATACATTACCGAGCCACTGGTATAAATCTCAGTATATGGATTATCAAAATACTGAAAATAAGTATCGTTATCCCCCATAGAGTTAACATCCCATTCTTTAAATTTAGAAGCTACCCACTGTGCAGATTCCAAAAACTCAGGCGATCCTGATAATCTTCCTTTAAATTCCTCGGACGAAAGTTTTTTAGCATAATCCAACATATCATGGCTGGAAATAGTATGAAAAGTTTCAGGTAATTGACCTGAATGAAAGTCTTGACTTTTTATTGAAAAAAATCCAAGTATCAACAAAAAGGTTAACGTTATTTTTTTATTCATCATAATATCTGTTAAGGGTTATATCTTTATTTTGGACGATAGAATGTTTTTAAAGTTTAACAAACATTATCAAGAGCAATAAAAAAATAAAAAAAGTTGTTTTATTTAAAACCATTATCATAATTTTATGTATAATAAAATAAAAACAAGGAGTTTTATGATAAAGAAAATCATCATTCCAATTTTTGTTTTTTTGCTGGCCGCAAATTATTCACAAGCACAAATTCCTTTAAATGTAGGAGAAAAAAGCATAGATTCTCTATTTTATAAAAGTAAAACCTACTGGATTACCTTAACACCTTTTTTCTTTGTCGATCATAAATTTTCGCCCGATAAAGGTGAAACCTGGCAGGATGTTGGTATGTTTGGCAAAAATGTAAAGACTCTGGCCAAACCGGATTCTATGGCATATCAAAATATTCGTATTTATTCTTTTACCCGTGCCGCAGGAATTGCCCAAATGTGGGTTATTGCTCCTTTACTCGCATATAAGCATTATGAAGATAAAGGAGATGTCGCAAGTACGGGTAATGAAGCTATTGACGATAGTATTTATCGTGAAGAACAAACAGCCTATTTACCTACTGCAATTCTTGTATTTATTACCGGGTCTTTTACTTACCATGTTTTATCCAAAACATATCTTTTTAGGGCGCTGCATGATTATAACCATGCAGTATTAGGAAATGAGGCGGCTCTTCAGTTTACATTTAAACTAGACCAAAAAACGAATACACCACAGCTATCTCTAGTGTTGACATTTTGAAGTTAAACCCAAATCATGCATCTTTGCCATTTAAATTGAAAAATTGAAGCATGAGTTGGATATTTTTTGCAGTTCTCACAGCACTTTTTCGTTCGCTTACCGATGTTGCCGGAAAATTTGGGCTAAAAAATATGGATGAATATATTGTAGCCTGGGCTTTAAATTTCTTTTCTCTACCTTTTTTGTTGCCTATATTGCTATTTATTGAAATTCCACCGATTGGTCCAAATTTTTGGATAGCGCTTTTTGTTAGCGGAACCTTAAATATTGCCACATCAATTTTTTATTTAAAAGCCATTAAACTTGCCGACTTATCCATTGTAGTCCCTTTAACAACATTTACACCGCTTTTTTTATTAATTACCTCACCCCTTATTGTAAACGAATTTCCTACTATTTATGGGCTTATTGGGATATTACTAATTGTTTTTGGATCATATATTTTAAATATTAAAGAAAGAAATAATGGGTTCTTAGCTCCTTTTAAAGCACTGGTTAACAACAAAGGTGCCCGGTTAATGTTGCTTGTAGCTTTTTTATGGAGTATTACATCTAATTTTGATAAAGTTGGTTTACAAAATTCATCGCCACTGTTTTGGGGCGTGATTATAAACCTTTTTATTACGATTGGAATTACTCCATTTATTTTTATCTACTCAAGAAAAAATATTAAGCAAATTCCAAAAAATTTAAAAACATTAGTCCCTGTTGGAGTTTTTCATGGTTTAATGATTGTTTTCCATATGATATCAATAAGCCTGACACTTGTTGCATATCTCATCTCCATAAAAAGAACCAGCGCTTTAATGAGTGTATTATTTGGCTCAGTATTATTTAAAGAAAAAGGGTTAAAAGAAAGATCCTTGGGTGCAATTATTATGATTTTAGGGGTACTGTTTATTACACTTTTTTAAATTAAAAAAAGCCAGCTTAAAGCTGGCTCTCTTAACCCCTAGATTTCTATCTATTTTATTCAATGGCATAATCGATTGATTCATCCATTTTTGTTGAATGCTCGATATTATCCCATACATCATATAAGTATTCTACATCATCTTTACCTTCTTCGTAACATTGCCTGCGATAATCGCTCATTTTAAAAAATTCTTTTTCGCCGGAATTTACAATCATTATCTCCTGTCCTTTTAAATCTACAAAAAGTTTAGCAGGTAATTTTTTACTTAACCGGATGATTTTATCTAAAAATTTATTAGAAACCTCAATGGCTATAATTCCGTGATTTAATGCTTTAGCTGCAAACAGCTCTGAAATAGAATCGGAAATAATGACCCTAAATCCCATGTTAAAAATTGTATTTAATAAATAATCACAATCAGTAATATCTGAATTGATATTTAATACAATAATATTTTCGATATTATTTTTAGGCGCTGCCTGAATAAAGTCAATTTCAAGATCATTAATTCTTTGATTGGCTAAAGCCAAAACTCCTGATGTAAAGGTTGATATTTTACCAAAATTCATAATGTTAAGCTTTTAGAAAATGATTAAGTTTTCTTTTTACAAATTTTAATTACATTTGTTATACCTGTAATGTAAATTTTATTCATGCCAAATGTATTTTTTGTTGATATAGACTAAAAACAAATATTTTTAAAATTTACGACATCTATTGATGTAAACATCAATTAAAGAACAGTATAATACATTATCAATCAATACCTAAAACTTTTGTTTTATTAAAACTATTTTACAATGCCCAACAAAAATGCTGACCCGTTATTTCAACTCATAAAATCTCTGACAAAATCAGAAAAAAGGTATTTTAAGTTACATGCAAATCGTTCGAAGAGCATAGATAATGCAAAGTTCATAAGACTTTTCGATTTAATAGATAAACAAAAAGATTATGATGAATCCAAAGTTTTAAAAAAAGATGATTCGATAAAACCGCAACAATTATCGAATTTAAAGGCTCATTTATACCGGCAAATTCTTCAGAGTTTACGCAATTTAAATTCCAACGAAGATATTGACATAAAAATCCGCGAAATGATTGATTATGCTGTTATTCTTTATAACAGATGCCTTTACGAACAATGTATCAAGATGCTTGAAAAGGCTAAGCAGAGCGCTGAAAAGTATGATAGGAACGTACTACAACTCGAAATCATGGAATTTGAAAAGCGGCTGGTGACTAAATTTATTCGCAGCAATATTGAAGATAAGGTTAGTAAACTGATCAAAGCATCGGATGAGCTAACCGAGAAAATTTCAAATATCAATACCTTTTCCAATTTAACCATTAAACTATATTCATTTTATTTAAAAATAGGATTTCTCAGAAATCACAAAGATTTTGAACTGGTAAATAGCTTTTTATATTCAACGCTACCGGTTTTTCAGGAAGATCAGCTTTCGTTTGATGAAAAAATGTATCTCTACAATTCATTTGTAGGTTATTATTTCTTTATTCAGGATTTTGACCGTGGATATGAATACGCAAAAAAATGGGTGGCCCTTTTTGAAAATCATTCTGAATATATTATACCTAAAATAGAAACTTACATCAGAGCAATCAATAACCTTTTGGTATCGGAATCGAAGCTTCATAAATACGACGAATTTAAAAATACGATTCAAAAGCTCGAATCCATAAAAAATATTCCTGATTTAAAATTAACCGATAATATCCGCCTGCTTCTTTTCAAATACTCATCTACACACAGGATAAATCGGTATTTTATGATCGGAGAATTTACCGAAGGAGTAAAAGTTATACCAGAAATTTCCAAAAGCCTCGAAGATTTTGAAGATATGCTAGATACGCATTACATCATCATTTTTTATTACAAATTTGCCTGTATGTATTTTGGTGCCGCCGATTATCATCAAGTGATTTTTTGGCTAAACAAAATCATTAATATGAAAGATGTGGATTTACGTTCTGATATTCATAGCTTTGCTAGAATATTAAACTTAATAAGCCATTACGAACTGGGCAACATCGATTTAATTGATTATTATATTCGTTCAACCTATCGGTTTTTAATTAAGAAAAACGATCTGCACCTGTTTCAGAAAATCATCATGAAATTTTTACGTAAATTAAGCTCAATTACTCAGGATCAGCTTATTGATGCATTTAAAGAACTGCGAGAACAACTTTTACCGTTAAATGAAAAATTTTACGACCGCCGACCGTTTATTTATTTTGATATTATTTCATGGCTCGAAAGCAAAATCGAAAACAGGCCCATTCAGGATATTATCCAGGAAAAAGTACAACGAAAAATTAGTAATAGTGCATAATCAGCAATGTTTTTTTTACTGAATTATTTATGAAATCTAATTACCTATTATACATATTTAACCATAAATTGTAAAACCCCTGATTCCATTGGCAATTAAACTTTTGTTTTATTAACTTGTCAAAGTTTTGTAACTTAAAAATCAACTTATTATCATGAAAAAACTCTTTTTAACACTTATTGTAACTTTTTTAAGCATCAATTTTATGTGTGCACAAGACCGAATTACCGGAAAAACATTTGCTACCCGGTCTGAAGTTATAGCTAAACATGGAATGGCAGCAACAAGCCAACCTTTAGCAACTCAAGTAGCATTAGATATTCTAAAAAATGGTGGAAACGCTATCGATGCAGCAATAGCAGCCAACGCAACCCTGGGCTTAATGGAGCCAACAGGTAACGGAATGGGTGGCGATATTTTTGCCATTATATGGGACGCTAAAACCCAAAAACTTTATGGACTAAATGGCAGTGGACGTTCACCCAAATCACTAACCCTTGATTATTTTATCGAAAATGGATATGAGAAAATTCCTGCTTATGGACCTCTTCCTGTTTCTGTTCCCGGTTGTGTTGATGGATGGTTCGAAATGCACAAAAGATTTGGTTCCATGGAAATGACAGAAATTCTTCAACCGGCCATTGATTATGCCCGCGAAGGATTTCCTGTAAGTGAATTGATTGCGTATTACTGGGGCCGCAGTGCTTCTTTTTTAAGTCGTTACCCAAACTTTGCCGAAACATTTACCATTGATGGAGAAGCTCCAAAAAAAGGTGAAATATTTAAAAACCCATACCTGGCTAATACATTGGAAAAAATTGCTAAAAATGGAAGAGACGAATTTTACAAAGGCTCAATAGCTAAGGAAATTGACCGGTATATCAAAGAGCAAGGCGGATTCTTATCATACGAAGATTTAGCAAGTCATACTTCAGAATGGATAGAACCTATTTCTGCTAACTACCGTGGTTATGATGTATGGGAGTTACCTCCCAACGGACAGGGAACAGCAGCATTACAAATTTTAAACATTCTCGAAGGATACAATATTGCATCTATGGGATTTGGAAGTACCGAATATATTCATACGTTTACCGAAGCTAAAAAACTAGCTTTCGAAGACCGAGCCAAATACTATTCTGATATGGACTTTAATGATATCCCTGTAGAGCAGTTAATTTCAAAAGAATACGCAAATGAACGTCGAGAGCTAATCAATCCAAACCGGGCTGCAAGAAACTATCCTGCAGGTGAACTGGAACAAGGAAATACCATATATTTAACCGTTGCAGATAAAGATGGAAATATGGTTTCGCTAATACAAAGTAATTACCGCGGAATGGGTTCGGGAATGACACCTAAAGGTTTAGGATTTATTCTACAAGATCGAGGAGAATTATTTAGCCTTGATAAAAACCACATGAATTGTTACGAACCAGGAAAAAGGCCTTTTCATACCATTATTCCTGCTTTTGTTACCAAAGACGGTAAACCATTTATGAGCTTTGGAGTCATGGGCGGTTCTATGCAACCGCAAGGACATGCACAAATTGTGATTAATATGATCGATTTTGGTATGAATCTGCAGGAAGCCGGTGATGCACCAAGAATAAGACATGGAGGCAGTTCACAACCTACAGGCGAACAAATGAATGATGGAGGGACATTGCATCTCGAAACAGGAATTGATTACGAAGTTATACGCGAACTTGCTAAAAAAGGACACAAAATCATTTTTGATATTGGCGGATATGGAGGATATCAAGCCATTATGTACGATGAAAAAAATGGTGTGTATTACGGAGCCTCAGAATCTCGTAAAGACGGGCAGGCAGCAGGTTATTAAAAAATAATAAAATCTTATTTCAAAAAAATCTCCACTATAATTGGAGATTTTTTTGTTAAAAGATAAATTCATAAAATTTATAAATTAATCAGGTAATATTCGTTAAATTGCATGAAAATAATCATTATGCAAAAAACAGCATTAGTTTTCGGAGCTACCGGTTTAACTGGATCGTACCTTGTAAATGAATTAACAAAGGAGAGTCATTACCAAAAAATAAAGGTTTTTAACCGCAAATCACAAAATTACAATAATCCACAATTAGAAGAACATCTGATTGATTTTAACCAGTTAAATGAGTACGCTCATGAGTTTAAAGCCGATGATGTTTTCTGCTGTTTAGGAACAACCTTGAAAAAGGCTGGATCTAAAGATAACTTTTTTGCCATTGATCATGATTTACCGGTTCAGATTGCTCGCATTTGTCAAAATAATCAATGCGAAACATTTATTGCCATTTCATCCATTGGGGCAAACGCAAAAAGTTCAAACTATTACCTGCGCACGAAAGGATTCATGGAACAAGAAATTATGAACATGGATTTTCCTTACCAGGCACTTGTACGTCCATCAATGTTGTTAGGAAACAGGAACGAATCGCGGCCGGCAGAAACAATTGGAAAAATTTTAATGAAAATTTTTGCATTTTTGCTTATCGGTAGGTTAAAAAAATACCAGGGAATACACGCTCAAACAGTAGCTAAAGCTATGATTCAAATAGTAAATCAACAAAAATATTTTTCAGAAATTGGTAAAAATATTTTTGAATCAGATGAATTAAAAAATATTGCAGAAAAAAATAACCATGACCAACAGTAAAGATTTTTTAAAAGTAATTAGAAACAGACAAAGTGACCGATCATATCTAACTAAACCAGTAGAAAAAGAGAAATTACACAGGATATTGGAAGCCGGAAGGCTTGCTCCTTCGGCATGTAATGCTCAACCCTGGAAGTTTATTATTATTAACGATCAGGAATTAAAATATAAAATTGCTGATTGTACTTCGAGTAAAATACTGGGAATGAATCATTTTACAAAACAGGCACCCATACATATTGTAATTGTTGAAGAGAAGGCAAATTTTACTTCTAATGCCGGAAGTTTGATTAAAGGAAAACATTTTCCCTTAATTGATATTGGAATTACAGCAGAACATATTTGCCTGCAAGCCGAAGCCGAAGGGCTGGGTTCTTGTATGATTGGATGGTTTGATGAACCTAAAGTTAAAAAGTTACTCAATATTCCAAATTCAAAAAGAGTGCCGTTAATTATTACCATTGGTTATCCTGCCAAGGAAAAAAGGGAAAAAAGAAGAAAATCTTTAGACAAAATCGTTCGTTATAACAGTTACTAAAATGACAGTTCTTAACTAAGAACTATGAACTGTAAACTGTGAACTGTAAACTTTAAACTACATTAACTTCCATTTCCAATTCAATAGCAAACATATCTTTAACCGATTGCTGAATTTTATAGGCTAACTGAACAACCTCTTTTCCTGATGCATTACCAAGATTAATCAAAACTAATGCCTGTTTTTCGTGCACACCGACATTTCCTTCTCTTTTTCCTTTCCAGCCAGCTTTTTCAATTAACCATCCGGCAGGAATTTTTACAAGCTTATTATCTAATACAAAAGATGGGATTTCGGGATAACTCTTTTTTAATTGTTCAAAAGCATTATAATCGATTACAGGATTTTTAAAAAAACTTCCTGCATTTCCTGTTTCTTCTGGCTTCGGCAGCTTAGCATTTCGGATATCAATAACAGCCTTCCGAATATTCTGAAGATTTATCTCATCAAATGTTCTTAATTCCTCCTTTAAATTTCCATAATCCAGAATAAATTCAGGTTTCTTATTTAACCGGAAAAAAACATGAGTAATGATATGTTTTCCTTTTAATGCTCTTTTAAATATACTGTCGCGATAGCCAAATTTGCAATCAGCATTTTTAAAACGATGAATCTTAAAGGTTTCAATTTCAAGTGTTTCTACTTCTGTAATAACATCCTTAACTTCCATACCATAAGCACCAATATTCTGAATCGGACTTGTGCCAACATTACCGGGAATTAATGAAAGGTTTTCAATGCCACCCCATCCCTTTTCAACACAATATTGTACAAACTCATCCCAGTCCTCTCCTGCTCCAACTTTTAATTGAACGACCCTGCTATTCTCATTAACAATTTCAACTCCTTTTAGTGCAGGTTGTATAACTATTCCGGGAAAATTTTCTGTAAATAAAACATTACTTCCTCCTCCCAGAATCATTAAGGGTAGGTTCTTTTTTTTCTGTATGGTAATAGATTCCTTTAATTCATCAATGAGTGAACAAATTGAAAAATATTGGGTTTTTACATCAATACCAAAGGTATTATATTTTTTTAACGTAAAATTTTCTTTTATTTCAAACATATGTTGTTATTTTATAGTCCAAAGATAAGTATTGATTATTTATTTTTATTAAAAACCCGCATATATAATTAAAGGGTATGGGAAAAAGAGTTTATATAGCCGTTACAAATGATTTAATAACAGATAACAGGGTACACAAAGTTGCTCTAACGTTATTAAAATCTGAGGCAGAAATCATTTTACTGGGAGCTAAAAAACACCATTGCGACCCGGTTAATGAAAGGCCATATAAAACTCATCGGTTTAAAATGCTGTTCAAGAAAGGTTTTTTCTTTTATGCCGAATAT
The DNA here is from genome assembly GCA_964606845.1 of uncultured Bacteroidales bacterium. Classification (GTDB taxonomy): domain Bacteria; phylum Bacteroidota; class Bacteroidia; order Bacteroidales; family UBA12077; genus UBA12077. Next base: position 16,360 of record CAZSIC010000005.1, on the reverse strand, counting down.
AATATTCGATTATTTTTTTTCTTACTTTTCCGAAAATTTGATATTATTGTTGCAAATGACCTGGATACAATTCCTGCAAGTTATTTTGCAAGCTTTTTCCGAAGAAAAAAAATTGTTTACGACAGCCATGAATTTTTTACTGAAGTACCTGAATTAGTTAACAGAAAATTCCCACGAAAAGTATGGTTAACTATTGAGCAATTAATTTTGCCACGAATAAAATTCTCCTATACAGTTTCTGAGTCGATAGCCAAAACCTATGAAAAAATGTACAAAATACATATGGGTATAGTGAGAAACCTACCCATCTGCAATACCAATCCGGACGATTTAGAAAGAACTAAAAACGGTGAAAAACATATTTTGTATCAAGGTTCATTAAATGTTGGCCGGGGTTTGGAACAAATGATAGATGCCATGCAATATATTGATAACGCCCAATTAAAAATAATTGGCGACGGAGATATTACGAATAAATTGAAACAACAAATAAAAGATAAAGCTTTAAATCAAAAAGTTGAAATAAAAGGGCGGATACCATTTCAAAATTTATCTGCCGAAACAAAACAAGCCGATTTAGGAATAGCCCTGGAAGAAAATATAGGCCTTAATTACTATTATGCATTACCCAACAAACTTTTCGATTATATACAAGCAGGTGTTCCTGTTCTTGTATCTCCTTTTCCTGAGATGCAAAAAATAGTTAACAAATATAAAATCGGAACAGTTTACGATCATAAAGATCCACAAATATTAGCAAAAAAAGTAAACGAAATTTTTGAGTTAAAAAATCGGTATCAAAAATGGAAAAATAATACCATAAAAGCTGCTAAAGAGCTATGTTGGGAGAAAGAAGAAAAAACATTAATTGATATTTATACAAAAGCAGGATTAAATTTTTAATATCAGATTCTTTAGGGGCATTCTTTTTTTGATACGTCTCTTCAATAAAAAATGAATGAGTAATAATCCCGAACATATCCTAATCCAAAAAATAAGTAAAGGAAATAAAACTGCTTTTGATCAATTATTTTTTAAATACTACAAACCATTATACCTTTTTGCATTAAACTACTGCCATTCAGCAGTAATAGCTCAGGAATCTGTTCAAAACACATTTATAAAAATATGGAATAATAACCAGTCGCTAAATGATTGTGAAAATATTGGGAAGCTTTTATTTACCTATACCCGCAACGAAATAATTGATCAAATCAGAAAAGATAACACACGCACAAAGCATGAAAAGCTGGTTGTGCTCGAAACAAATTCAAACAATCATTCAGCCGACCAGGAAAGAGTAAAAGCAATTATTGAATCTGCCATAGAACAATTACCCGATAAAGCACAAAAAATATTTCGCATGGCAAAAAAGGAAGGACTAACAGTTAATGAAATTGCTGAATATCTAAAAATATCTCCAAAAACGGTCGAAAATCAATTAATCATTGCCTATAAAAAGATGCGAAAACATCTCGAACCTTTTAAAAACCAGTTGATAAATTTAGGGGATTGAATTTTAACAAACGTTAATAAAACAGAATGAAAAGAAAAAACAACATATCAAAAAACAATCCAAACAACAGGCAAGATTTCAATGTTGATGAAATCTTAAAAAATCATAAGCTGGAATTTGATTCAATTGATTTTGAAAAAAAAGAAACCGATATATTGCAGGCCTATCAATCGATAAACAAACATATTAATCAATCAAAAATTTCAATTCTTAATTTCAAAAATTTCATTAAACATACCAATCTTACTATTATTCTAAAACCAGTTTACACTATCGTTATTACAGCTATTGTTGTATTAACCACCTTAAAACTTTTAGATACAACTAAAGAACCCGAATACTCTATTATTAGTATAGATGCCGGAGAAAGAATTACTTTACATGTTAACCCTCAAATTAGTATCTGGTTAAATTCCAACAGTACAGTAAAAATTCCCAGAGGATCTAACCGCCGCACACCTTTCTATCTTAAAGGAGAAGCATTGATAAAAATCAAAGAAGATAATACCAAAGAATATACTTTTATCGCAGAAGGAATGGAATTTAAAACCTCCTCTGCAGAATTTCATATCAACACAAATTATCGGGATGATCAGATGGTAGCTCATGTTTCAGCGGGGGATATACAATGTAATATTCCATTTACTGCAAAATCACAAAAATTAACCATTCATAAGGGAGAAAAGATTAATTTTATTACTAAAGCAGGATTTTTAGCTAAAGATAATATCCATAATTATAATTATATGGCCTGGAAAACCGGCATCCTTCATTTCGACAATCAACCACTTTCTGATGTGATCGATATACTGAGTAATTATTATGATATACCTTTTACTATTAAAAACGATTCTTTAAAAAAGAAACATTTTACAGCAACCTTTAACAACCCTGCCATCGATGAAGTTTTAGATAAAATAATGGCCAATTATAACTGTAACATTACCGGTAATGGAAATAAATTAATCATAAACTAAAAATGTAAAGACATGAAAAAAATAATTTTCTGTATAAGTTTACTCTTGTTATTTTCTCAACCAGAAACAAAAGCGCAAGATAATAACGAAATATTAAATATGTTATTAGAAAACACAAAAAACAAGTATTTAAAAGATTTTAAGACACCCCTTGCATCGGAAGGTATGGAGAGATTTTCAGTGGTTCTGTCAAAAAACGACATGTATGAAATTTCTTCTTTCCCGGTTAACGATATTACATTTCATTTGTATGATAAAAAAGGAAACACACTGGTATCTCCTTTAAATACAAATGTTAGCAAAAATAGGATTGTAGCAAAAAAATACAAATTTTCAGAAAGCGGAGTATATCATCTGGAAATAAAAAACAATACCGATAAAAAAATAAATACTACGCTATTATTAGCTCTGGAGGAAAAAGACGATAAAGAAGAAGAAGAAGTTATTGCATTCACGGCAAAAAAACAAGAGAAAAAAAAGCAATCTACACCAGTAGAAGATGAATTGTTTTTTGTTGTTGAAGAGATGCCTGAATTTCACTACAAGGAAGATGGAGTGACTTTCACAGATTTTAATGATTATATTAAACATGAGCATAGATATCCGTCAGAAGCAAAAGAGCACAAAATTGAAGGTAGGGTTATAGTGCAATTTACAATTAACAAAAACGGCTATGTAAAAGATGCTAAGGTAATGCGAGGTCTTCATCCTGCTTTAGACCAGGAAGCTTTACGTATTATTTACAGCTCGCCCAGGTGGAAACCCGGTAAACAACGCGGCCATAAAGTAAATGTAATACAAACATTTCCCGTTGTTTTTAAATTAAACAACCAGTAGTATTATCTCCATATCTTTTCTTTGTTCAATGCCCGTTGATATTTGCGGGCATTGATATTATGTTGTGAAAGGGTTTTAGAGAAATTGTGATAACCCGAAAAATCAGGTTTGGCACAAAAATACAAATAATCATGCTGCTCATAATTCAATACTGCATCAATGGCTGCAATAGAAGGTATTGAAATAGGCCCGGGAGGCAATCCGTATCGTCTATAAGTATTATAGGGTGAATCGATTTTTTTATGAACCGTTAAAACACGTTTAATAGAAAAATCTCCTAAGGCAAATTTCAACGTTGGATCAGCTTGCAGATGCATCCTTTTTCGCAAACGGTTAATGTATACTCCTGCTACTCTTTGCATCTCGCTATTAAAAAGGGTTTCTTCGTCAACAATCGAAGCTAAGGTAATAACTTCTTCAGGTGTTAAATTTAACGCTTTGGCTTTGGTCAGTCGCTGTTCATTCCAGAATCGTTGATATTCCTTATACATTCGCTGTACAAATCCTTCAGCTGTTGTATTCCACCAAAATTCGTAAGTATTGGGAATGAATATACATGTAAACGTTTCGGGTTTAAAACCATATTCTTTTATTAAGCTATCATTATTAAAAGTTGCCAGCAATGATAAAGAATCGGCTTGAATTTGTTGTGATATGCGGCCGGCAAGCTGTTGAGAGGATCTAATACTATTAAAAATAACATTTACCGGTTCCTGATAACCCGAACGAAGTAAATTTACGATTTCATTATTGTTCATTTCATGTTTTAATGCATATCGTCCTGGATAAACATGATTAGGGTAATTTTTCTTTTCGGCTAACCAAATAAATGATGAAGTATTTTCTAAAATATTATTTTCTGCAATAATTCTTTTAACATCCCCAAAATCTGAGCCGGTAGGAATATATAAATATTTATACGAAGAATCAGCTACAAGTACATTTGGTTTGTAAATACGATTGTATGTCCTTATGCTGATAACACTTATGGCAGAAATAGCCGCCAGTAATAATAATCCAATACCTTTATAAAATAATCTCTTTTTCATTCTGTTATAATAAACATAAAACACTAAAATCTGTTTAAAGAAAGGACAAAATTAATTTTTATTATATTTTTTCTTTATAAAAAACGTAATATTATGTATGATTTTTAATATTCAGTCAATTTTCTTTGCATTTGTATTTAAATTAATCGTAAATTAGTGTTGATTTTCACTTTTAGTTAGAGAAATTTTTATAAATTGGGTAAAATTTTAGATTAGCATATGAAAGACTTGATAATAAAAGAAACTGAGAAAACTCCTTCTGTAGCATTAAGTACCAATGGTGTATTAAAAATCGAGGGGCGTTCAATACCAGAAGATGCCGCTAGTTTTTTCAAGCCCATTCTTGATTGGACCAAAGAATTTACAGCTGGTGAAATACGTGTAGACATAAAACTTGAATATTTCAATACCAGTTCGTCAAAATTTATTTTAGAAATGCTCAGGCTACTGGAAAATAATCCAGAAAACAAAAATATTCTGGTAAACTGGTTTTACGAAGAAGGTGATTTAGACGTTTTAGAATCGGGGCAATATTTTGAGTCTATTATTGGCATACCCTTCAAATACATAGAATACGAAGAACTGTAAGCTTTTTATAACCAATAATTTATCTGAAAAGCTTTTATATTAATTATCATTTATATTTTAAAAATGAAAAAGATTGTTGTTTTAACATTTCTAACAGCAGTTGCAACGTTTGTATTTGCACAAACCAACTGTAATAAACCTTTATCTGCCCAGCATTTCCAACAACGATATCAGCAAATACAAGGTAGAACAACAGATAATTCAAAACTTCAACGCTCAACTCAAATTGTAAAATCATTTTGTTTTTCAAGCGAGCAAATTAAAGAAATTGCTTTATTATTTGAAAACGATAATACACGCTTACAATTTGCCAAAGCAGCCTATAATAATACTACCGATAAAGAAAATTTTTACGAAGTATATGATGCATTTATTTATTATTCGTCAGTTTTCAGATTGCACGATTTTATAAATAATAATACTGAAGAACAAAGTCAGGAAGTTGTTATGGAAGAAACAACTTCAATCAATTTCCCCAATTATAATTATCCCGATTTTACAAATTACCGGGGACAAGAAAATTGTGACCGCTATATTTCAGAACGTCATTTCAACTATATCGTAAATCAGATAAACACAGCCGGTGACGAAGAAACAAAACTTTCCAAAGCCAAAACATTAATTCAAAATAATTGCATACCCACCGCCTATTTAATGAAAATGGGATCATTATTTCCATCGGAAAATAACAAATATGAATTTGCAAAATCCGGTTTACAGTCAGTATATGATATTGACCAGTACATTGAAATGCAGCAAATTTTTTCAACTCCCAGAAGCCGTAGCAATTTTGCCGACTTCTTAGCAAGGGGGCAATCAGCAAGCAATAACCAGAGTTCATCTTCAGAATGCACCGTAAATAATAACGAGTACAATACAATACTTAACAGCTTAAAAAAAGAAAGTTATAATTCTACAAAACTCAAGTTGGCAAAAAATATTATTGAAGATAAAAAATGTTTAAGCGCAACCCAAATAAAGGGAATTGTAGAATTATTTGATTATGAAAACTCAAGGCTTGAAATAGCAATGCTTGGTTATGACTTTACAAAAGATACAAACAATTACTATAGCATTGTAAGCCAGGCGATGGGTTTTGAAAGTAGCAAAAGAAAATTATTGAATTATATAAACAAACGGTAAATCTACTATGTTATGCCGGACAAAGTATTAATCATTGATGATTCATTAACAAACAATGTGCTTTTAGAAAGCTTATTGCAATCCGCAGGAATAGACTCTACACTTGCTTATAGCGGAAAAGAAGCACTGAAAATTTTAAAAATCGAAAAACCTTCGCTCATTTTGTTAGATATAATGATGCCTGATATGGATGGTTTTATGGTTTTAGATCATATCAATAAAAACGAATCAACCCAAAATATACCTGTAATTATGATTACAGCCAAAGATGATAATGAAAGTATTATGAGAGCTAAAAATGCAGGAGTAAAAGATTTTATTCTAAAACCTATCGACATTGAAAAAGTTTTAGAATCGGTAAAAAAACTGTTGACTGTTAATTAGCATATTGTAAATTAACCATGGAGAACGAAGCATTAAAAAACAATGAAAAAATAAAGAAAGTGTTACTATCATCACTTTCCGATCCTGTATTTGTATTAGATGCAGATGATCAATATATTGATATCTTATTCCCTGACAATCAACACGAATTGTTTTTTAACCCCAAGGAAGCATTGAATAAGCATTTTAAAGATTTTACTTTTAATGAAGACTTTACTTTTCAGTTAGATAAAGCTTTATCAAAATTAAAAGATACAAGCATTACCCAAGAGTTTAGCTTTATATCTAATAACTCTGCAAATCAATCATTTTATAGTGCAAAGGTTTCAGAAATAAAATCAGAAAGAGGGCAGATATTAGGGTATTTAATAGTATCAAGAGATGTATCAGTATTGAAAAAAACCGAACAAAAACTTAATAGTGAAATTGAAGATTATCAAAAGCAAGTTAATGATTTAAAAAGAGATATAGATTTTTACATTAAACAAGGTGATGTAGTTACCAGTCAACGAACAAAAATACAAAAACAAAGAGATCAGCTGGCCGTAGAGAAAAAGGATATTGCCAAACAAAAAGAATTAATGGAAAAAGATCTGGATTTTATCATGAAACAAGGTGATAAAATTGCAGAACAAAAGTATAAAATTAAGAAACAGCATGATTTAGTAAGAAAACAGAACAAAAAAATCGAAGATAGTATTCTTTATGCTAAGAGGATACAATCGGCAGTGCTTCCTCCTAATCGCTTTATTCAACATCTCCTTTCAGAGCATTTTATTTTTTATAAACCCCGTGATATTGTTAGCGGCGATTTTTACTGGACAAAACAAATTGATGACCGCATTTATATTGCTGCCGCAGATTGTACAGGCCATGGAGTTCCAGGAGCTTTAATGAGTATGTTAGGAATTACTTTTTTAAATGAGATAGTTAACAAAAATCCAATAATCCGGGCGAACGAAGTTTTGAATGAATTAAGAATACACATTATAAGTTCATTACGGCAAACAGGTTCGGTTGGAGAAAGCCGGGACGGGCTTGATATTGCATTATGTATTATAGATCATAACAAAAAGAGTTTAGAATATGCCGGTGCAAATAATCCTCTGTACCTTATTCGAAACGGAGAGCTTGACGAAATAAAAGCAGACAGAATGCCCATTGGGATTCATCGTAGGGCAAAAGAATCTTTTTATAATCATGACATTCCATTAAAAAAAGATGACTTGATTTACATATTTTCAGATGGATTTATCGACCAGTTTGGAGGAAAAGATGGCAGAAAATTTTTAACCGGTAATTTTAAAAAATTACTCATCGAAAATCATCAAAAACCGCTGAGTGAACAAAAACATATTCTGGAAAAAACTTTTGAACAGTGGAAAGGAGATAGAAAACAATTAGATGACATACTAATAATAGGTTTTAAAATTGCTTTTGATAAAGAAGTTGTTAAATCGAAAACCGGATACGACTGGGAAGGTAAAACCATACTTATTGCTGAAGATGATGATGCAAATTATATGTTGTTAGAAAAATCGCTTGAAAAAACCAAAGCACAAATTATACGTGCCGAAAATGGAAAAGAAGCTGTAAGAATTTGCAAATCAAATCCTAATATAGATGTTATTTTAATGGATATTAGAATGCCTGTAATGGATGGTATTGAAGCAACTACTCAAATAAAACAAATAGATAAAGATTTACCCATCATTGTTCAAACTGCTTTTACCATGTCATCAGAAAAAGAAAAAAGTTTTAAAGCCGGTTGCGATGATTACATTTCAAAGCCTATAAATATTAAAGAACTTCATGCTACTGTATGCAGATATATTGAAGGCCAGAATTGTGAAATAATTTAGTTAAATATTTTTTATCAGAGTTCATCTTTTTTCTTTATAATTTTTTGCCGGTATCACTTACAATATCATCGAGCTAACGGTTGTACCTGCCTTTATACTTACTGAAGACAGATTGTGTACTTCAGCTCATAAGTTTTTTTCTATCCATTTAACATTTACTTAATATAAAATTAACGAAATAGTTATTCAGGCATAATATTGACGTAAACTAGTAACCATACATTTGTAATGTAAACAAAAGCAAAAATTAAAAATTATATAGTAATGAAAAATTTAGCAACATTAATCTTAATTATCTTTTTTTCTTCAGCAATGGTTTTAGCAGAAAACCCTAATGAAGAAAAAGAAAGTGCAAAAAAATCTGAAAGCGCTGTTATGACAACATCCATCTCAGGTAAAGTTTTTGATAAAATTACAGGCGAAGCATTAGTAGGTGTTAAGGTAATGGTTGATGGAACAGAAAAAGCTACATATACTGATTTTGATGGTAATTTTGAGATTGCAAATTTAAAACCGGGAAATCACGAACTAAAAGCTTCTTATATTTCATACAAAGAAACAAAAGAAAATATCGAAGTAAGGCTTGAAAATTCAAATAAAGTAAAATTAGCCATTGAAAATATTTCAGAATAAACTTTAAGCACTAAAAATACCAGGCCGGGATTCATTTTCCCGGCTTTTTTTATTAATTATACTTATTAAAACATTCAACAATTATCTTCTTCAGCAACAACTTTTTGTCTTACTTTATCAATCTAAAAACATTATTTCAAAACAAATTCTTCAAAATCTAAACCACAAGTCATTTATAAAATTTTGCATTTTTTCTGTATATTGCATAAAAATTTTAAGATATGAAGAAAAGTGCAAAAGTTATTCAGATACTAAAAGCAAATCGTGATTTTATTTCTAAAATTATGGATTTAGATTTTAGTGATGAAAATGTTTTTGTTTTTGATTTTAGTGACAATAATCGTGAATTATATGAAATAGATCTTGGTGACACAAATGCTTTTAATGAGTATGTTTTTAATAAATTAAAAGAAGAGAAAAAAGGAGTTGGTGTAGGCGGATATGGAGAAGACCGGTTGGTTTATAAACGCAGTAAGCATTTCGACGGAGAAGGCGAACCACGAAGCATTCATTTGGGAACTGATATTTGGGTTAAAGAGAATACTCCTGTTTATGCTCCTTTGCCAGGGATTATTCACAGCTTTAAAAATAATACCACTTTTGGCGATTACGGCCCTACAATAATTATGGAACATTTAATTGAAGGTGTAGCATTTTATACCCTTTACGGACATTTAAGTCTTGATTCTATTACAGGGCTCGAAAAAGGGAAATTAATTCGCAGAGGCGATGAAATAGCTCGTGTTGGCGATCAGGTAGTTAACGGAAACTGGCCTCCTCACCTACACTTCCAGATTATTACCGATATGCTTGGCAATGAAGGCGATTTTCCGGGTGTTGCTCCTCCATCAGCCAAAGAATATTTTATGGATTTATGCCTTGATCCTAATTTGATTTTAAGAATTGATAAGTTGCAATAAAAAAAGCCTGCAACACACAGGCTTTAAATTATATTAAATTATTCATTGAATGATTATTCTTCCGAATAATTTTTTTCATTAATTAGAACTCCTTCTTCATTGTACATTTTCCATATCCCTGATTTTTCACCATGGGTATATTGCATTTCATAACGTAATGTTCCACCTTCATCCCAGACAAACCATTTGCCATGCTTTTTACCATCAACATAATTAGCTTCGGCTATTTTTAAACTGTTTTCATCCCAGGTTATCCAGGTACCGTGAATTATTCCTTCTTTATATGATCGCTGTTCGTTTTTTGTCCCGTTTTTAAAATAGATATTTGTAAATCCATCTTGTAAACCTTCTTTTAAGCTCATCTCTATGTGCAAGTTACCATTTTCATAAAACTCTTTATATATTCCGGTAAAAAGCTCATTTTTTTCATCAACGTACTTTCCATCTTTTTTAGTTAGGTTCTGGGCATGGACATTGGTTATGAGCATGACAAACAAGATGATATATATTGTAATTTTTTTCATAATTATTTTGATTATTTAATATTTAAACTTAGCTAATATACGGATTTATTGCTATTTCGTTACACTAATCAGCCAAATGCTATTTTTCAAAATTTTTTGCAGAAAAACCAGCTTTTTTGACCATTTTTTTTTTAAAAAAAAATCCTAAAATTTATAACTAAATCCCAGGCTGAAAGTTCGCCCCGGATTGATAAAATCATATGTTTCTTTTACCTCAGGATATGATTTATAATAGCTATACTTTGTATCGTTTAAAATATTTGAAACCTTAAATTCCAGCGTTGAATTTTTCTCTTCTCCAAACTTTTTATTTAAACTAAAATTTAAACTATGAAACGAATCGGTGTATATATCAGGAAATAATCCGCTACCTACAACTAATAAAGTAGGTCCTTTTACATTGTAAAATAATCCTGCATTCAGTCCGTTATCATTGTTATTATAACTAATTCCGGCATTGATAACATAAGGTGCCTGTCCTGCCATTTGTCTTTTTTCTTCAATGGTTTCACCGGTTTTTTTGTAAATTTCTCTCGATTGAAACTCTGTTTCCGTCATTTCAATTTGCGACTCCACTAAAGTTATGTTACCATTAACTGAAAAAGACTTCATAAAGGGAGATAAAAAATTAAGGCTTTTATTAAATTCAAATTCAAATCCATAAAGCATTCCATCGCCTACATTTCTCGTTTGATACTCGGTGCTGGTTTGCTGCTCCGGAATACGAACCAGTTCAATTGGCTTATCAAAAGTTTTATAGAACACACTTGCCGAAATATTTTGGCCTCCTTCAAAAAAATGTTCCCATCTCATATCAAGATTGTTTATACGGGTTTCGACTAATTTACCGTTCCAATCGGGATATTCAAAAAGGCTTCCGTTATAAATACGGTCACTGATAGGATCAAGAATTTGAGCGTATGACATCTCCTTAAACGACGGACGGGCAATGGTTCTGGAATAAGATGCCCTGAGATTCTGTTCTTTAGCTACTTCCCATATCAAATTCACAGCAGGGAACAAATCTAATGACTCCAATACCACTTCATCTTCAAGATTATTTCCATTTGCAACATCACCATTTGCATAACTTATGTCCCTACCTGTATGTCGTTGCACATAGTATTCCATTCTCAGTCCAAGCGAAGTTTTTAGATTGGTTAGCAGGTATAATTCATTAGAAACATATAAACCTGTATTATGTACATTAGAATTATACTCATTGGAATTTGGAACATTGAAATCTGTTTGGTATGCTATTCCGTAAAGCATGTTTGGATAAAAATTTCCCGGATCCAATATAAGTGAGGGATCTGCTTCCGGAAAAGATCGGCCTGGGCCATAAAATTTCACAGTATACGAAAGCATTTCATAATCACGGGTTTTATAAGTATAAGCCAATCCAAATTTTAATTTAGCCTCGCCATCATTAAATTTGTAAGATTTGGTAACATCCATTTTTCCGGTGGCGTTAAGCTCATTTAACTCCCTCCACCTTCTTGAGGGAAAACCTCCCGAACCGGCATTAAATTCAGGATCTTTATTCTCATTGATTTCAAAAGTTGTTTTTCTAATATCCGGATCATTTAAAGTGGAAAAAGTTGGCGATATTCTCCAGTCAACTTCCCAACCGGTTTCATTAATCACATGTTTTCCATTTAATAATACATTGGTAAATGACCTTTGGTGGTATTCCAGCACATGAGACAATCCTATATACCCGGATTGGCCTGTTGATGCACCGTTATCATCAACATCAAAAATACCGGCACGGCTTTGGCCGTTCTGCAGGTGCATAATGGTTAGGCGGTATTTGTTCAATTTATTTTTATAGGCTAAACCACCAAGCAAACCTACCAAAACATTTTCTTCGCCAAGGGTTCCGTTTTGAACAGTTGCATAGTTCATTTCATATACATCCGGGTCAAGCCGGTTTTGGAATTCACCATATTGAACGTTATCGAAGTATTTGTAATCTTTTTTATAGGATGCTGAAAAAATGTATCCCAGCTTAGGCGATTCTGATGCATTTTCATTGTTTTTATCCAAATCAAATTGATTTCCCAAAGAAAGGCTAAAACTAAAATCGGTAAAACTATTTTGTTGCTTTGCTCCCAATTGAGAGTCGAAACTACTTATAAAATCGGTAACTTCTTCTTGCGAGTGGCCACTGATCGGTGATGGAATATTGGATTGGCGGGCGCCGGAAGGTAAAGCCCTTGTACCATCATCAAAACCTAAAAAATCGGTAGAACCACCGTCGTATGTAAGATAATCAGAATTAAAGTGCATATCAGGATTAAAGGATGTTCCTAATGAAACATCGAATATTTCCCGTTCGGGAAAATCTTTGATTTCAATATTCATAAGGCCGCCTGTAAAGTCGGCAGGTAAATCTGCAGTAAAATTTTTACTAATCATCATATTATCAATAAGATTGGTGGGAATAATGTCTAACTGCAGTGTATTTTTATCCGGATCCAGTCCTGGTACATCAACACTATTCAGGGTCGTTTTTGAATACCTGTCGCCCAATCCTCTTACATATACATATTTACCTTCTTCAACAGTAACCCCAACAACACGTTTAGCGGCTTCCACTGCGGTACCATCGCCTATCAAATCCATTTTAACAGCAGAAATTCCATCCAGCATAGTCGTTGAACGCTTTTTTAAAATTTGAATAGCGGCTTCATTGTTTCTTACAATTGAGGCAGTAACAACAGCTTCTTTAATTTGGATGCTTGTTTCTTTTAAGCTGAGATTATTCAAAACGGTAACTTCGTTTTCTTTAACCGATACACCTTCAAGGGTTAATGTTTGGTAAGAAATAAAGGATAGTTGCAGGTCATGTGAACCAGGATCAACTTTCAATGTAAATTTACCATCCAGGTCGGTTATAGTTCCTGTATAAGTCCCTTTTAATAATACAGTTACACCAACCAGTGTTTCTCCGGTATTATCATCATATACTGTTCCTCTAATGGTTCCTTTTTGAGCATAGGTTAAAGAAGAAAGGAGAAGAATAAAAACAATTACTAAGTATTTCATTACTATTTTTCGTTTGTTTTAGTTAATATAAACAATTAATCAGACTTGCAAACACGTCGCTTGCAAGTCTGATTTAGAATATTATTTAGTTTACGTTCTCTTTTAAAATTATTTTGAGGGAACTACACCAGCACTTGCAGCCCATGTCCATCCGAATACAGAAAGATTAATGGCAGAAGCAGGAGCACTACCGGCACTAACACCAGCGGGTACATCCCCATCCTTTACATAATCAGCAAGGTCTGCAGCAGGTACATCCAAAACTACATCTTTAAATTCAACATTACCTACATCATGAGTAACACGGTTGATAATTTGTCCTTCATTGATTTCTGTAATAAAGATGTTATCGAAGTTAACACCTGTATTATCATCGGTATTAATAAGGTCAGATGATGTGATATCATCACTATTGGCTACAGCATATCCATTTTTTATTGTGTAAGGAGCAAAATCTCCGGTTTCACCTTCTGTACCTTCAGGTCCGTCTAATTCAAAAAGGTGTCCGCCAGAAGTAATAATAAGAAAGTTGTCTAGTGTTCCTGTCCACATTTGGTCAGCATCAATGGCATCATCATAGCAATTCCATACTAATGCATTTTTTACATTTACTGTACCGCCAAACCATTCAATACCATCATCCTGGTTAGATACAATTTCTACATTTTCAATTACTGTTCCTGTTCCAACACCACCAAGTGAAAGTCCGTTGATTTCGTTACCTTCTCCAATATTGGCACCTCCGTGACGGATTGAAATGTACTTGATTACACCTGAATTATCGGCGGGATCAGTACCTCCGTATAATCCGTTTGCATCGGAAGTAGGAATACCTTCGATCTGCACTGCAGAGGCAGATGCAGAAATAGGTGCTTTACCCAGTACAATAACTCCACCCCATAATCCATCCATAGTTGGTAATAAGTTCGGGCTTCCAAAATTTCCGTCAGCAATGTCTTCAGGCATAATTTCATCGGCTACAGATGTAAAAATGATAGGTTCATTAGCTGTACCTTCTGCCATTAGTTTTCCTCCCCGGGCAACTAATAGTGCTGTTGCACTGGCTCCGGTTCCGGCTTCACCTTTAATAATTGTACCTGCCTCAATGGTTAAAGTAGCACCGTCTTCAACGGCAATACGTCCGCCAAGCTGATACACCTTATCGCTGGTCCAGGTTTCATCACTTGTAATGTTTGCAGAAACAATTACATTGCCTGTGTCATTGTTGTCATCTCCGTTGTTATCATCATCATCATCGTCACAAGAAGTGAATCCGATAGTTAGTGCTGCTAATAAGGCAGCTGTTACTTTTAAATAATGTTTTTTCATTTTGTTTTTGATTTTGGTTTATTAAAAGTTGTTTTTCAAATTTCATTTTTAACTTCACTGCAAAGTAATATTAGCGAATGTTAAATGATATTATCTGTTTTTTATCCTTGTATTAAATTTTAGTATTATTATTTTATTTGTTAACTTTAACTTAAAGTTGATTTAAGATTTTTTTACCGTTGAGTAAGAAAGAATATTGTATTTTAGCCAATTGTATTTTACTTAAAACCAAATAAATAATGGATAATAAAAATTTTAAAATCTTGTTGGTAGATGATGAATCTGATATCCTTGAGTTTTTAAGTTATAACATTAACAAAGATGGATTTGAAGTTCATACAGCAAATAATGGTAAGGAAGGCATAGAAATTGCCAAAAGAATAACGCCTCATCTAATTTTACTTGACGTAATGATGCCGGAAATGGATGGGATAGAAACTTGTGAAATCATGCGTCAGGATAAAAAACTACAAAACACAATTATTGCCTTTTTAACAGCTCGTGGCGAAGATTACTCTCAGATTGCAGGTTTCGAAGCCGGTGGTGATGATTACATCGCTAAACCAGTAAAACCAAAAGTTTTGATTAGCCGGATTAAAGCTCTATTAAAAAGATTTAAACCAACAACTGAAGAAAAATCAAGTGATGATTTAATAATTAAACAATCGAACCTGGTTATTGACAGAGAAAAATATATTGTGATAAAAGATGGAAAGGAATTAATTCTGCCCAAAAAAGAATTTGAATTATTAGTACTTTTAATATCAAAACCCGACAGGGTATTTACACGCGACGAAATTTTCAGCACAATATGGGGAGATAATATTATTGTAGGAGACAGAACCATTGACGTTCATATTAGGAAATTAAGAGAAAAAATTGGCGAAGAACATATCAAAACGATCAAAGGAGTTGGCTATAAGTTTGTAGACTAGCATTTAAACTCAAAATAAATTTACATAAAAAAGGCTCGATATTAAAAATCGAGCCTTTATATTATTCTGTATCTTTACTATTTATTATGGTTATTTAATTGAAATTCAACAAAATCACGCTGTGCTTTCACAAGGTTTATCGATTGAAGCAGGAAGTTTTTCATCTCATTTAATATTCCAAGATACAAGATACTAATTCTTGTTCCAGATTCCTGATGCTTAATACGCTTTACTTGTTTTTTACGTGATGCTTTAATTTTACTTAAAATACCCTGTTGCTTTTCAATTAAATCAGGGATACTTTCAAATGAATTATTTTCAATGGTATTAATAATTAAATCAAACAATTCAGTACTACCATCTCTTAACTCATTTAACTCATCAACCTGAGCCTTTATTAAACCTTTATGATGATTATCGATATGTTCGTAGCTTGGATTAGAGATGAAGGTAAGGGCATGAGCCACCTCTCTTAAATAATCAATAACCTGAACATAATAGTGTCCTGTTTCAGCTTCTTCTTCATAAAGTTTTTCAAGGGTAAAATGAACCGATTGTTTTAAGTATCTGGCTTCTTCATTTATTTGGTCAACTTCTTTACACAACTTTTTA